>CAZSDE010000225.1:1175-6130 GCA_964605435.1 uncultured Akkermansia sp. | reverse complement strand
ACCGCTTTGTGCTCGCCGCGATGGAAGCGAAGGGCCTTGTTCCTGCAAGGGATGCCGACCGCCGGACCCTGATCCGCCGGGTGACCTATGATCTGACCGGACTGCCGCCGACGCCGGAGGAAACGGAAGCCTTTCTGGCAGACCAGCGGCCCGGGGCCTTTGCGGAACTGGTCGAGCGCCTGCTCGCATCGCCCCGCTACGGGGAACGCTGGGGACGGCACTGGCTCGATGTCGTGCGCTATGCAGACACGGCGGGAGACAATTCCGATTTCCCCGTGCCGCAGGCGCATCGTTACCGTGACTGGGTGATTGCCGCCGTGAACCGCGACCAACCGTACCCGGAATTCGTGCGCGACCAGTTGGCTGGCGATCTCGTGGAGGGAGACAGCGGGGAAGCCCGCCGCGACCGCATCATTGCGACGGGATACCTTGCCATGGCGCGCCGCTTCGGATCGCGCGTCGATGACTATCCATGGCATCTCACCATCGAGGACACCATCGACAACCTCGGGCGCGCCTTTCTCGGGCTTACGCTCAGCTGTGCGCGCTGTCACGATCACAAGTTCGATCCCATCAGCACGCAGGATTACTATGCGCTCTACGGAATTTTCCAGTCGACCCGCTATCCATGGCCGGGGATTGAGCTGGAGCAGAAGCAGCGCGACTTCGTGCCGCTGGTGAGCGCGGAGGAAGCCGGGCGGCGCAGGGACGAACGGCAGCGGGCTCTGGAGGAAGCGGACCGGGGCATCCGGGAAATGGAGTCGGCCCAGCGCAGCGCCGCCGATCCCGAGCGTGCCGTGCTGAAGGATGAACTCGCGAAGCGCAAGGCCGAGCGCGGATGGCTGGCGTCGCTGCCGCTTTCCGAAGATGCCTATGCGGTCAGCGAAGCGCCGCAGACCAGCGATGCCGCGGTGCAGCGCAAAGGCGATCCGGCACATTTGGGAGAGACGGTGCCGCGGGGATTTCCCGCTGTGCTCGGGGGAGCCACTCTGCCGCCCGGCAGCGCGGGAAGCGGCCGCCGCGAGCTGGCCGACTGGATTTTCGCGCCCACCAATCCGCTGGCCGCGCGCGTCATGGTGAACCGCGTGTGGCAGCATCATTTCGGCCGCGGACTCGTGGCCACCGCGAATGATTTCGGGCGTCAGGGCACGCCGCCTACGCATCCCGAATTGCTCGACTGGCTCGCGCAGAGATTCCGGGACGACGGCTGGAGCCTGAAGGCACTGCACCGCCGCATCCTGCTGTCGCGCACATGGCAGCAGAGCAGCGGGAGGACGGCTGAGTCCGCCGCCGCCGATCCCCGCCATCAATGGCTTTCCGGCATGCCGCGCCGCCGCATGGACGCCGAGGCCATCCGCGACACCCTGCTGCTCGCCGGGGGATCGCTTCAGTGGGGCAGTCCGGGCCCTCATCCATTTCCCCCGCCGCGGGATTGGAAATTCACTCAGCACAATCCCTTCCGGGCCATCTACGAAAGCGATTACCGATCGGTCTATCTCATGACGCCGCGCATTCAGCGTCAACCCATGGCTGCCGTCTTTGACGGAGCCGATGCCTCCGCGAGCACCGCCGCGCGGCTGACCAGCACGACGCCGCTACAGGCACTCTTCTTTCTGAACGATCCCCTCGTGCACCGCGAGGCAGGCAGACTGGCGGAACGGCTGGCCGCAGACTTTCCCGATGACACCGGGCGGCTCGACCGGCTCTTTGCCCTGCTCTTTGCGCGTCCGCCCAGCGGCGACGAAAGAGCAGGCTCGCTCCGCTTTCTGGAAGGCGCCGGGCGGATCCTTGCGGCCGGCGGGAAGGACCGCGGGGAAGCCTGGGCCGCGCTGGTGCGGTCGCTCCTGCGCACCAGCGAGTTTCTGTGGATCGACTGAGGTGACTGCGTCGCCGGCGGGCAGGCGTTCCCTTGCGCGCGTGCGCGGCAGCATCATGAATGGACCTCATGAGCAATCCGAGCACATCCGTTCCCACCCGCACCGAGACCGATACCATGGGCCCTATCGAGGTGCCATCGGACCGTTACTGGGGAGCCCAGACGCAGCGGTCGCTCAAGTATTTCAACATCGGCAGCGATGTCATGCCGCGCGCCGTGATCCGGGCCATGGGCACCCTCAAGAAAGCCTGTGCCATGGTGAACAGCGACCTCGGAAAGCTGCCCGCCGCCACCCGCGATCTCATCTGTGCGGCCGCCGATGAAGTGATTGCCGGAAAGCTCGACGATCATTTTCCTCTGCGCATCTGGCAGACCGGCAGCGGCACCCAGAGCAACATGAACAGCAACGAAGTCATCTCCAACCGCGCCATCGAAATGGCCGGCGGCGTGATGGGATCGAAGAGCCCGGTCCATCCGAACGACCACGTCAACATGTCGCAGTCGTCGAACGACACGTTCCCGACGGCGATGCACATTGCCGCGGTCGAGGAACTGACGCACCAGCTGCTGCCTGCCGCGCGGCATTTCCGCGACGCCCTTGAGGCGCGGCGCGTGGAATTCAACGACATCGTGAAGGTCGGGCGCACCCACCTGCAGGACGCCACCCCCGTCACCTTCGGTCAGGAATTCGGAGGCTATGTTTCCCTCATCGAGCGGAACATCGTACGGGTCGAGCAGTCCCTTGGAGGACTCTGCGATCTCGCCATCGGCGGCACCGCCGTCGGCACCGGACTCAATTCCCATCCGGAATTCGCCGAGCGCGCCGCCGCCTGCATCGCCGGACTCACCGGACTGCCTTTCCAGAGCCATCCGAACAAATTCGCGGCCCTCAGTGCTCACGATGAATTCGTCTATGCGAGCGGAGCCCTCGCGTCCCTCGCAGCGTCCCTCAGGAAGATTGCGAACGACATCCGCTGGCTGGGAAGCGGTCCCCGCTGCGGGCTCGGCGAACTTTCCCTGCCGGAAAACGAACCCGGTTCCAGCATCATGCCCGGCAAGGTCAATCCGACCCAGAGCGAGGCCATGACCATGGTCGCGGTCCAGGTCATGGGCAATGATGCCGCCATCGGTTTCGCAGCCAGCCAGGGGAATTTCGAACTGAATGTCTTCAATCCCGTCATGATCCACAATTTCCTCCACAGCGTGACCCTGCTGAGCGCCACCATGCGGAGCTTTGCAGACTACTGCCTGACCGGACTCACCGTGAACCGCGACAAGGTCGACAGCTATGTGAACAACAGCCTCATGCTCGTCACCGCCCTCAATCAGCACATCGGCTACGACAAGGCCGCCGCCATTGCCAAAAAAGGCCACAAGGAAGGACTCAGCCTTCGCGAGGCCGCCATCGCCAGTGGCTACCTCACCGGCGAACAGTTCGACCAATGGGTCGTCGCGGAACGGATGACCCGGCCGTGATTTGCCGGACCGTTTCCCTTCCCGGAAACTTTCCGGGAAGAAAGTGGCGGATGTGGTCGCTATGGTTTATGGAGATGCCCACTCGAAATGAAGCGCGCCCTGATGCTGCCGATGATGACGACCCTGCTGCTGGCGGGGGATGGGACGGCTGCGCCCGGGGGGGGTGAGGTGGACCGGTTGGCGGCGGAGGGATGGCTGGGGGGAGCGGGGCAGCTGCTGGAGATTTCGCAATGGGTGCAGGAAGGACTGGCGGCGGAGGATCCGGCGGTGGCGCTCGAGGCTCTGGCTGGGCTGGCGCGGTCGGCGCGTGAGACCGGGCAGCGGGAAGTCTGCATGGAAGCGGAGATTGGCTGGCTGCGGCTGGCGATGGCTGATGCCGATGCGGACGCGGGGGATGCGCTGGAAGAACTGGCGCGGCGCGCGCGCGACTGGGGATTGCCCCGGGAAGAAGCGCGTGTGTGGTCGTGGCGGGCGTCGATTTTCGAAGACGACGGCGACTGGCTGGCGGCGTTTTTTGCGCACGACCGGGCGAGTCAGGCGGCGCTGGCTGGTGGTCTGGACAACCGGGCGGTGGCTGCGTTGCTGGCGATGGCGCGGCTGTGCCGGGAGCATGAGCATCCATGGCGGCTGCAGCATCATTGGGCGAGGATCGACCATCTGCTGGCGGGTCGGCTTGACCGATTGGACCGCGAGACGCGGAAGATGCTGGCGGAGGAACGGGCGGCATCGGCGGTTCTGCTGGGGACCATGCCGCCATTGCCGCGGGCTCCGTCTGGTCCAGTGCTGAACCCATCCGAGGCATCCGCGATGGTGGCGCGGTCGCATGGCGAAATTGCGCGGACGAGATTTTTTCTTTCGAATCCGACTCCGGAGACGGTGGTGGGGGAACTGCGGGCGGAATCGCGGGCGGGGGGTGCGGCGGTGTGGCAGGCGGACGAAGTCGGTCAGGTCCTCACTTTCGGGGCGGGCGATGAGGAATCGGTTGCTCCGGCTGTGACGGTGCGGCCGCTCACGCTGCGTCCGGGGGAGACGGTGAGTCTGTATCTCGAGCAGATGCCGCGGGCGGGGGACAATCAGGTGGGGATAAGCTGGCAGGGCAACGGTATGGCCGGGGCGGCGGCGGAATTCTTCTTCAGTGAGCGGGTGGCGGCGTCGGCCATGGTGAGTGGAGGGAATCTGAACACGGTGCCTGGCTGGCCGGTGCCGCTGTATCATGAGATCAACCAGCGGGCGGGTGGCGTGAGGGTCGAAGATCTTTCCTTTGTGGCGTCCGAGCCATGCCGTCTGGAGGTATTCGATGGCGATGCGCGCAGCGTGCCGGGATTTCCTTCGACGAGACTGCTCGCGGTGGATGAGGAAGGCGACGGAGAATTCCGTGGTCCGGGCGATGTGGTGCTGTCGGATCAGAATGGCGATGGGATGCCGGATGTCCTGGTGGGCGACCGGAGCCGGAGCCTTGAGGTATGGGCCTGGCCGCTGCGTGGTGGGACGGGTGAACCGGTGACGGTGGCGGCGCGGCTGCGGCGTGAGGCCCGGAGCGGCGGCGGTTGGCGGACCGATGTGGAATCCGGCATTCGTCCCGCGGCGGGACTGCGGCGTCGTT
>CAZSDE010000225.1:0-1165 GCA_964605435.1 uncultured Akkermansia sp. | reverse complement strand
CAGGCGGTGGAAGAGACGGGCACGGCCCGGCGCTGAGGGATCGGTGATGCTGCCCGCACCTTCCGCGGGGAACTCGGCAGTCTGCACCGTTTCCCAGAAGACGAGGTCGCTGCTGGCTTCGAGCTGATAGGTGACGGCTGGCTGGACGCGGTTGATATGGAAGACGGTGCCGCCCGGGGCGGGTCCGGCGAATGAGAGGAGCAGGCGATCGCTGGCGTCGGTGGGCGAGAATCCGGCGACGAATTCGCAGCGGTTGTCCTGGCCATCTGCGTCCGGATCGTCGGCGGATCCGAGGCTGAGATTTCCGAACGAAGCCAGTTCCCATGTGTCGGGGAGGAGATCGCCATCGCTGTCGCGCAGCGCTGTGAGTGCAATGGTGACCGGAGCGCTGAATTCGCGGCCGTCGCTGACGCGGACCGTGCAGCTGTCCGTGCCGCTCCATCCGGGATCCGGCGTCCAGACGAGCCGGGGGAAGGCACCTGCGAGGGTCCCATGCGATGGAGGAGAGACGATATTGACCGTGAGCGCGTCGCCATCGGCATCCGCGGCCGTCAGAGCGACCCCGGCGGGCACGTTCTCGACGGTTTGCACGTCACGGGCAATGAGGACCGGAGGGGAATTGTGCACGATGCGGAAGCGGTCGCGCACTTCCCCTGAGCTGTGGATGAAATGGAGGTCGAGCTGCTTTCCATTCACGTCCACGGCGACCGAGCCGAGCTGGGCGAGCGAGCGGATCATGGCTGGGTGATTGAGGCCGTAGGTGCTGCCGGTCTGTCCGGCGCTGCCGGTGACTGTGTAGACGGCTCCCGCATTGGCTCCGATGACCTTCAGGTAGGCACCGTCTCCGTCTGGCTGACCGTTTCCGGGCTGGACGACGTGCTGAGCGGAATCGAACGAACTGCTGAATCCGTAGTGGCCATTGAGGAAGCGGCTGCGCTCGTAGGCATGGCTATGGCCATTGAGGACGAGGTCGACGCCGCGGCTTTCGAGGATGGGAAGAAGGATCTGGCGCATGTCCGTCATGCGGCCGGAGGAATCGCTCAGGCTATCCGAGTCGTGCGTTCCCTTGGTGTAGGGTGGGTGGTGCCAGAAGGCGATGGTCCATTCCCTGCGGTTGGCATCGAGGTCGGCGGCGAGCCATTGGGCCATGGCACCTGCGGCGCTG
>CAZSDE010000224.1:0-6214 GCA_964605435.1 uncultured Akkermansia sp. | reverse complement strand
TCCGCATCAAGGCGACCCTGCGCTGAGCTGGTTCCGGCTTCCCCGGTCCTTCATGGGAGGGCCGCTGGGGGGAGCCATGCTGTCAGGTTTCGCCGGCGATGCCAGGCCAGAGGGTGACGCCATTGCCCGGGGTGTCCGGGAAGCGGGCGATGCCGTAGTCGAGCTTCACGCCATCGGCGATGTCGGTGGCGATGAGGACGGCTCCGTCCATGTCCACGTAATCGAGCAGCGGGAGCAGTTGCCCGATCGCGGAGATGCCGACGGTACTTTCGTTCATGCAGCCGACCATGACTTTGAGGCCGAGGTTGCGGGCCTGGGCGATCATGCGGCGGGCGGGGGTCATGCCCCCGGCCTTGGTGAGCTTGATGTTGATGCCATCGAAGAATGCGGCGCAGCGGGCCACGTCTTCTTCCGTCTGACAGCTTTCGTCAGCGATGAGGGGAAGGCAGCAGCGGCCGCGGAGTTGCTGCATGCCGTTCCAGTCGTCGCGCGGAAGCGGTTGTTCGATGAATTCGACTCCGAGGTCCTTCATTTCCGGGGCGAAGGCGAGTGTCTGGGCCACGGTCCATGCGGTATTGGCGTCGACCCGGAAAACGGCATCGGTATGGCGGCGCAGCTCCCGCACGATGGCGGGATCGTCGGGAGTTCCCAGCTTGATTTTGTAGATGGGCCAGCCGGCGAATTCCTTCATCTTGGCAACCATGCGGGGAATCGTGTCGATGCCGATGGTGTAATTGCTCGGTGGAAGGCTGGTGAGCTGCAGGCCCCAGAGGTCCCAGACGGGACGGCCGGCGCGTTTGCCCCAGAGATCGTGGGCTGCTTCATCGAGTGCGCCGAGAGCAAAACGGTTGTCCGTCAGCAGGGGGAAGAGCTCGTCCCAAAGCCCGGAGGGATCGGTGAAGTCGCGCTGGCAAAGGAAGGGTTCGACCGAAGCGAGGGCCGCCCGGATGTTCGCTGGATTGAGGTGATAGGCGCGTGAGGGAGCTGCTTCTCCGTAGCCCGTGTGGGTTCCGTCGCTCAGCGAAACAAGAACATTGTGCTGCACGGTGGTGGTGCCGTGCGTGATGGTGAAGGGATGGCGCAGCGGCAGATGGAGGTCGGTGATGGTCAGGCGCATGAGACAGTTTCGGCCGACCCGGTTCTTTTTCCATCGCGGGCCTGCCTTGTTTGCGAGAAATGCGCTTGGCAGCAGGCCTCCTGGTGTTAGGAGGGGGCGGCTTTCCGGTGGCAGCTGCTGCTTGGACGACTTCCCACCCAAATCAATCAATCACTGCTTGCCTCACATGATGCGTTCTCTTCCTGTTTTTTCTGCGGCCGTTGTGGCTGGTCTCTGTTCGCTGTCGCCGGCGTCGGCTGGCGAGCCTGATGGCGATGCCATTCTGCGGGCGATGTGCGACAAGCTGTCGGCGGCGCAGAGCCTGCGTTTCGAGGCTGTCCGCGAAATTGATGCCGCTCTTCTGGAGGGCCGCGATGCGGCATCCAAGGCGACGGTTTCCGTGTCCATGCAGCGACCTGCGCGGATTGCGGCCACTTCCGTGAGCAGCCGGGGGACCCGCCGCTTTGTGGCGGACGGAGCGAATCTTTCGGTACTGGATGCGAAGGAGAATCTGTACGCGGTGATTCCGATGGCAGTGGGCATCGATGGTCTGGTGCAGCGTCTGGATGCGCATTACGGTTTCACGCCGCCGCTGGCCGAGTTTGCGGTGAGCGATGTCTACGCGCAGTTCCGGCGCGAGGCCCGCACGGTGAGCTATGCGGGCAAGGGGCGCCTCGGCGGTTTTCTTGGTCTGGGTGGCACGCTCTGTCATCGGCTGTCTCTGAGTGGACCGCAGGCCGATGCGGAACTCTGGGTGGGTGTCGCTGACAGTCTGCCGAAGCAGCTGGTGGCGACATTCCGGACGGAGGGTCAACCGCAGGCGCGCATCCGGTTCCGTTCATGGGAACTGAATCCGGCCGTCGCTCCGGAAACCTTCACTTTCACCCCACCGGCTGGGAGTGCCCGCATTGAGATGTGGACGACCCGTCAGATGCAGGCCGCGGCCCGCTGAGCATTCACCGAATCCAAACCAACCTGATTTCACGAAAATGACTGCATTTCTTTCCCGATTTCTCCCTGTGATCGTCTGCGGGGTTCTTTTCCAATCCTTGCTGTCTGTTCCGGCGGGCGTTTACGGGGTGGCTGGGCCGCGTGGAGGCGCGGTTGTGGCGACCCGTCCGGCGGTGGTGGCGCGTCCGGTGGTCGTTGCTCCACGGCCCGTGGTGGTGGCACCCCGTCCGGTGGTGGTGGCTCCGGTACTGCCGTCTGGCTACGTCCGGGTGGTGCCGGCTGGCTACCGCACCGTGATGTACCGTGGGTACAACTGCCGTTTTGTGGGTGGAGTGTACTACCGTCCGGTGATGTACCAGGGCACCTCGGTGTGGGTGGTGGTGCATTGATCCGTCATCCGCGAGTCACGGCATGGTGTGGTGCGGCGGGTTCCCGCTGCCGGGCCACGGAACGTTGACCGCTGCGGACTCATTCCCGGGCTTCTCCTGACCGTGCGGTTGGAGAAGCCCGTTTCCTTTTTATGACGGTGGTTGCGGGGCACGCAGGTACCTGCGGTTCCGGCCGTGACCGGGCCAAGGGGATGGAACCTTCGGTTATCGGACGGGGATGGTGCCCGCGAGGCTTGTCTCCTTCAGGAAACGACGGAGAGCCGGCCGGTGCTGTCGCCGAAGCGTTCCTCTTTGACGCCCATGCGGTCGAGCAGGGAGAGGTAGAGGTTGCACATGGGGGTTTCGCCCGGGAGACGGATGTGACGGCCTTGTGTGAGGGTGCCGCCGCCGCCGCCTGCGAGGATGACGGGGAGGTCATCGTGATTGTGGCGGTCGGGGTCGCTGATACCGCCGCCGAAGACGATCATGCTGTTGTCGAGGAGCGAGCCATCCCCTTCCTTGGTGGCCTTCATTTTCTCGAGGAACCATGCGAGTTGGACGCTGTAGAATTCGTCGATGCGGGCGATTTTCTCGAGTTTCTCGGGATCGCGCTGGTGGTGGGAGATGCCGTGGTGCTGGTCCGGGACGCCGATGTCTGGGAAGGTGCGGTTGGAACCGTCGTGGGCGAGCAGGAAGGTGGCGACGCGGGTGGTGTCCGTCTGGAAGGCGAGCCACATGAGGTCGAACATGAGGCGGATGTGTTCCTGGTAGGCTTCGGGGACACCGGTGGGGCGCTGGTAATCCGGCATTTCGCGGGCGGCCTGATTGGCCTTGCTGATGCGGCGTTCGATATCGCGCACGGAGGTCAGGTATTCGTCGAGCTTATTGCGGTCCGTCCGTCCGAGGTGCTTCTGGAGGGCCTTGGCATCGTCCATGACGAAGTCGAGGATGCTCTGATTGTAGAGGTCGCGGCGGGCGCGGGAGGCTTTTTCGCCGGCGTCGCCGCTGCCGAAGAGGCGCTCGAAGGCCAGACGCGGGTCGCGTTCCGGAGCGAGGGGCATGGTTTCATTCTTCCATGCGAGATTGAACTGGTAGGCGCAGCTGTAGCCACTGTCGCAGTTGCCGGCGCGGCGGACTTCATCGCAGCTCAGTTCGAGGGAGGGCAGGCGGGTGACCTGACCGATGGCATTGGCGGCGATCTGGTCGACGGAGACACCGACGCGGATGTCGGCTCCGGCGGTTTTGCGGGCCTGGATGCCCGTGAGGAAGGTGGCGTTGGCGCGCGCGTGGTCGCCGGCTCCGTCGCCATTGGCACGGGCCTTGTCGTGGGCGAGACCGGTGAGGACGGTGATGTCCTTCTTCACCTTGGCGAGCGGGGCGAGGGCGCGTGACAGTTCGTAATCGGTCCCGTCCTGCTTCGGGGTCCAGTGCTCCATGTTTTTCCCGTTGGGGGAATAGATGAAGGCCATGCGGAGAGGGAAATGAGACTTGGCGGCGGCGGTGGCGGCACGGGCGCTCCGGGGAGCGAGTGATTCCATGGCCGGGAGGGCCATGATGGTTCCAAGGCCGCGGAGGAAGCGTCTGCGGGAAAAGTCAGGTTTCATGGCAGGATGGGCGGAGATGGTTGCCTTCCGGGACCGGAGTCCCGGCAGACTGGTTTTCTTAGGTACCGGAAGGTACGCAGGAAACGGGCTGGCTGTGTCAGATTCGCTGCCGTGTCCGCGGACGGCTTCATGTGAAATTCATTTCTGCAGCCACGAGGAAATCAGGGTCAGCAGAGCGCTGGCGAGCAGCATGGAGGTGATGGGGAGGTAGACGCGCACGCCGGGCCGTTCGATGAGGAAATCGCCGGGCAGCCGTCCGATGGGGATTCGGACGAGCCATTTCCATGTGAGTCCGGCGATGACCAGGACGATTCCTGCGATGATGAGATGGCGCTGCATGGGAAGATCATCCGGCGGATGTCCGGGGGCGGCAAGGAGGTCGAGGCTGCGGATTCCTGCTTGCGTGGAGGTACCGCGGACTGGACGGGGAAGCATCTCCGTTTCGCTCTCCTGCATGAAGATTTTCCGAGTCAAATCCGGCACCCGAGTCAGTCTGGGCGACCATGATCCGGACGGTGGTCCGGCGCTGGTGGCGACCAAGGACGAGGGGGCGCGGCAGCTGGAACTGATCAAGGCGGACATCCGCAATCTGCAGCGCAAGCTTTATGCGGAGCGGCGGCATCGTCTTCTTGTGATTCTGCAGGGACTGGATGGGAGCGGCAAGGACGGCACCGTGCGGCATGTCTTCACGGGCATTGATCCGCATGGGCTGCGGGTGATTTCCTTCAAAGCTCCGACGGCGGATGAACTGTCGCACGATTTCCTCTGGAGGGTGCACCGGGAAGTCCCTGGCCGCGGTGAAGTGGCGGTCTTCAACCGGAGTCATTACGAAGACATTGTGGCGGTGGGTGTGAAGAAACTGGCTCCGGAATCCGTGTGGAAGCGGCGGTATGAGCACGTGGTGAACTTCGAGCGGATGCTGGCGGACGAGGGCACGACGATCCTGAAGATTTTCCTGCATATATCCCCGGACGAGCAGCGGCGCAGGCTGCAGGCGCGGCTGGAGAATCCGGAGAAACACTGGAAATTTCATCCGGACGATCTTGCGGACCGGAAACTCTGGCCGCAATTCATTGCGGCGTACGAGGAGGTGCTGAGCCGGACGAGTGCGGAGCATGCGCCGTGGTTCATTGTTCCGGCGAACCGGAAATGGTACCGCAACCTTGCGGTGGCGGGGATTGTGAGGGAAGCGCTGGGGCGTCTTGAGCTGAAGTTTCCGCCGCCGGCATGGGACCTGAGCGGCATGCAGATTCCGTGATGGGCCATGCTTCCGCAGTTCACCAGTGATCCGGCGCTCCGGTTGATTCTTCCGGCGCTGACGCTGCTGCTGGCGTTCACTGGATTTCTGCGCGGGCTGGGTCGGCTGCTGGTGCTGGCGGTTTCGCTGGCGGCGGGGGCGGCGGCGGGCATGGCGTGGTTCCGCTATGGTCCCGCCCTCTGCATTCAGTGGATGGGGTCGCTGCCAGTCTGGCTGGTGAATTATGGATCGCTCATCACGGCGGTGGTGGGGGCGTGGCTGGCGCATCGTCTGCTTTCCGGGCTGGCGAGCGGGGCGGCACCGGCGGACCGCGGAGCGCGCATGCGGGGCGGCATCATTGGGATCATTCCATCGCTGCTCCTGACGTGGGCCGGAGCCATGGCGCTGCGGGTTACGGGAGCGACGGCGGGGCTGCGGGAACTTGAGGCCGCCGTGAAGTCGGGACGGGTTCCTGCGGGTCAGCAGGCGGGACTGCTGCCGAGGATGAGTCACAGTCTGTCGACTGGCATGGTGGGCGATGTACTCAACCGTCTGGACCCGCTCTCCACTGGCCAGACGGTGCCGCTGGCATCACTGCTGGTGCTGCGGCATAGTGAGGCGGTGTGGGAACGGGCGCTCCGTCATCCCGAAGCGGCTCCCCTGGTGCAGCACTGGGCGGTGCAGAGGCTGCTGCGGGACAGTGATGTGGCGCATGCGCTGAGTTTCTCGGATTACACGCGGCTGCTGATGCTGCCTGAGATGGCCGAGGCGCTGCGTGAGCCAGTGCTGCGGGCGGCCATGCTGGATGCCGACCTTCCCGATGTCCTGCAGGCCTGCATTACCGGGCGAGGGGCAGCGGAGGTGATCCCGCGGGCGATTCCCGTGCCCTGAGAGCCTGTTGAGAAACCGGGCCCGGCAGCGGATCCGGAGTCCATGGTGGTTGGATGAGCGGCTGCGC
>CAZSDE010000223.1:0-6214 GCA_964605435.1 uncultured Akkermansia sp. | reverse complement strand
GGTACGGAACCATGAGAATCGTCCGCCGGCTGCTTCCAGCGGGGCGAAGAAGCGGCGCGGGGTCCAGAGGCTGCCGATTTCGTCCACGAGGACGCGGACGGCGACGCCGCGCTGGGCGGCTCTGGTGAGTGCGTCGAGGACCATGAGGCCCGCGCGGTCGGGTCGCCAGATGTAGAATTCGACGTGGATGTGGTGGCGGGCCGATGCGATGGCGTCGAGGAGGACCGGGAAGAACGAAGTGCCGTCCGGGAGGATATCGGCGGCATTGCCGGCGGTGGCTGGGCGGCCGTTGATGGCCGAGAGTTCCGGGAGGGCGAGGATTTTATCCGGGGGGAGTTCTGCGGCGGAGGGTGGGTGGGGGACGGCGGCGACGGCGGCGAGGCGCTGGCGGCGTACTTTTTCCGATCCCATGAGGAGGTAGAGGATGCCTCCGATGCCCGGGAAGAGGAGGATGGCCCAGAGCCATGCGAGGGTGGCGTTGGGTGATTTGGTGCGTTGGGCGAGCAGGTGGGGGATGAGGCCCCACTGGAGCAGGATGAGGGCGAGGGTCCCGTACCATGCCCAATCGATTTCTCTCATGGTGGGTGCATCATGGTCTGCGGGGCTGGGTTAGGCCAGGGCAGAATGGGAGGGAATCAGCCGAGCCAGCGGAGGGCGAAGCGGACGGCGAACGGGATGGTGACGAGGCTGAGGAGGGTGGTGGCGACGATGACGCGGAGGGCAGTGGCTTCGTGGCCTCCGTAGCGCCGGGCGATGATCATGGGGAAGACTGCGGCCGGCATGGCCGCCTGGATCGCGATGACGTGGCGGAAGTCCGTGCTGGCCTTGTGGAGGAGGAGCATGGTGCCGATCATGGTGAGCGGGAGGATGGCGAGCCGCATGATGATTCCTGCGGTGGCGGCGCGGAAGTCGCCGAGCCAGCCCGGGCGGCTCAGGAGGTCGCCGAGAGTGGCACCGACGAGGAGGAGGCCGATGGGGACGGCGCAGTCGCCCAGCATGGCGGTGGTGCGCTGGACGGTTGACAGAGCCCATGAGGCCGGGTGGGCAGGGGAGGCGAAGGTGGTCCAGTTGACGAGGTTGAGGAGGAGGCCGGCGACGATCGAGAGGACGACCGGGTTGAGCATGTTGCGGAAGGCTCCGTGGGCAGAGGGCTGCATGAGCCAGACGCCGGCTGTCCAGAGGACGAGTTCGACACCGAGGCTGTAGACGAAGAGGACGCCCATCCAGTCGCCGCCTGGGAAGAGAACCGACATGACGGGGATGGGGAGGTAGCCGTAGTTCTGGATGGAGCAGGCGAGGGCGAAGGTGCGGCGGGTGGTAGGTTCGCGGAGGCCGAAGGCGGGAGCGGCGGCGAACGAGAGGGCACCGCCGAGGATCATGAAGAAGACGCCGCAGGCGAAGGGGATGACGACATTTTCCGGTTTCAGGAGGGCTTGATTGCCGACCACGTTCTGGAGGATGAAGCAGGGGTAGGTGACATTGACGGCGAGGCCGATGAGGGCGGAGTCGCTGGTGGGAGAGAGGATGTTGAGGCGGCGGAGGAGGGCTCCGGTGGCCATGATGAGGAAGACCGGGAGGGCCGCGGTGATGAGGAGGGCGGAAGAGAGGTCGGCCGGCATGCGGGTGGCGGGGAATCAGGCGGGTTGGCGGGCGGGACCGAGGTGGGGCCAGCGGGATTTCCAGTCGGCGGGGAGCCGGATGGGTTTGCCCTTGGGGAGTTCGAGGAGGGCGAGTTGCTGGCGGCAGGTGATGAGGAGGGCGTCGTCGGCGGGGCGGACGATTTCGAAGGCGCACCAGAACGTGGCGCGGTCGAAGGAATCGAGCCATGCGCGGACGGTGAGCAGGTCGGCGAGCCGGGCGGGTCTGCGGTAATCGATTTCCGTGCGGATGACGGCGGCGAACTGGTGGTGGTCGGCCATGGTGCGCACGCTGAGTCCGATTTGGCTGCCGAGTCTGGTGCGGGCGGTTTCGATGAAGCGGAGGTAGGCGATATTGTGGACGACGCCGCCGGCATCGGTGTCGAAGAACATGACTTCCTCGGAGGTTTCGGTGCGGGGAGAGGGGGTCATGGGGAGGGATGGCGTGGGCGGAGGAGGAAGAGGGCGGCGATGGCTGCGGTGGCGGCGGCGGCGGAGAAAGCGTTGCCGTGGCGGGCGAAGAAGGTGGGTGGTGAGGCTGAGGGAGAGATCTGGGTGAGGATGGTGCCTTGGGTGAAAGGGGGGAGGGAGGTGGTGATGGTGCCGGTGGGATCGATGGTGCAGGAGAATCCGGTATTGGCGCAGCGGATCATGGGGCGGCGGAGTTCGAGGCAGCGCCAGCGGGCATTGAGGGCGTGGATGGTGGCGGCTGGGCTGTCATGGAACCAGTTGTCGTTGGTGGCATTGACGATGATCTGGGGGGAGGCGCGGACGAACTGGCGGGCATGGCTGCCGATGGTGTCTTCGAAGCAGACGAGCGGAATGATTTCCGTTTGCGGGGCTGGGCCGGGGAGGGTGAGCGGGGAAAGGGAGGTGCCGCGGGCGAAGTCGCGTGGGATGAGGTGACCGAGCATCGATTCGAGGAACGGCAACTGGCGGCGGAACGGGATGAATTCGCCGAAGGGGACGAGGCGGACCTTGGCATGGAGCTGAAAGTTGTCCGACTGGCCCGAGATGAGAGCGATGCAGTTGCGGGGGTTCCAGTCGTCCGGAGCGGCACCGTCGATGGTTTCCGCGTCGCAGCCCGTGAGGAGGTGCGTGCGTCTGGTGAGGAGGGCGTCGAAGGCACCCGAGCCGGCGGCGTCGTGGAACCAGCCGGGGAGGGCGGATTCCGGCCAGACGATGAGGTCTGGCTGGGAGGTCAGCGTGGTGAGGCTGGCGGCGATGAGTTCGTCGTAGCGTCGCTGCTGAACGGAGTCGTCGCCGAACATTTTGTCCTGCATGCTGACATTGGGCTGGACGATGGCGACCTTGAGGGGTGGTGACGGTTCAGCTGGCTGAAACGGGAACGCGAGTGGGGCGAACGCGAGGGTGGTGGTGGTGGCGAGGGCGGCCCAGAGGGCGGGGTGATGGGGTCTGGGGAAGGCGAGGCACTGGAGAGTGATGGGAAAGAAGGCGGTTCCGGTGACGCCGAGGCAAGGGGCCCAGTCGCGCAGGCCGGGGAGGGTTGCGAGAGGGACGGCGGCACCGTTCCATGGGAAACCGCTGAGGAGAGAGCCGCGGAGCCATTCGAGACCGCACCAGAGGCCACCGAGGGCGCAGGCAGAAGCGAGGCGGCGGGGCCATGAGGCGGGCCGGGCATGTGGGGCGGCGGGGGCGGCCCAGGAGGGGGGGCAGAGGGGGAGGTAGGGCAGGAGGGCGAGCATGCCGGGGGTGGTCACGTGAGCGATCCACCAGAGGGTGGCTCCGAAGAATGCGGCACCTGCGAGCCAGCCCCGGCGGAAGCCCGTCCATGCGGAGCGGGGACCTTGCTGGAGAGCGGCGAGCAGCGGGACGAGCCAGACGAATGCGAGGAGGGAGGAACCGGCAGGAGAATCCTGAGGCCAGAGGAAGGGGATGGCGAGGAGGAGTCCGCTGAGGACCGCGAGGAGAGCCGGGACGAACCGCCGCATGGTGGGAGGGATCAGGAAGCGAGGCGGCGGTCGATGTCCGCTTTGACGTCCTTCCAGAGGCGGTCGATCGAGGCGCGGACCTCGCTGCGGATCTGCGGGATCTGGTCGAGCGGCAGGGCTGAGCCGTCGGCGGGGGGGAGGCAGGGGCAGAAGTAGTATTTGACCTGGGGTTCGGTGCCCGAGGGCCGGACTGCGAAGCGGCGGCCGTCCGCGAGTTCCGTGACGAGCATGTTTTCCTTCGGGATGAGGTCGCCTTCTTCGTCGAGGACGTCCTCTTTTCCGTAATGTGTCATGCGGGTGACGGTGGTGCCGTCGAGAGTGGTGGGAGGGGAAGCGGCGTAGCTTTCGACGAGTTTGTGGATTTTGAGCGAGCCGTCGGCGCCGGGGAATTCCGGGCTTTCGGTGTGTTCGACGAAGACGCCGTAGCGGGAAGAGACTTCGTCGAGGAGGTCTGGGACGGTGAGGCCGCGGCTGGCGGCGCAGGCGGCGAGTTCTGCGAACATGACGACGGCGCTGTTGCCGTCCTTGTCGCGGATCCAGTCGCTTCCGAGGTAACCGTAGCTTTCTTCGCCGCCGAAGACGAAGAAGCGGCCGTGGGCGAGGCGGGCGTCACGGCTTTCGGTGTCGCTGAGCTGGCGGTAGCGTGAACGGATGTCCGGCGGGAGGGCACGTTCGTATTTCCCGAGTTTACCGCCGATGAATTTGAATCCTGTGAGGGTATTGACGCAGGGTACGCCGAAGGCCTTGGCGATGGTGTCCTGGAGAGGGGTGGTGACGATGGTCTTGACGACGACGGCGTGGCTGCGGTTCTGTTCCGTGAGAATGCCGAGGTCGAAGAATGTCTGGAGGCGGTACCATGCCATGAGGGAGCCGATCTGATTGCCCGTAATGAGCTGCATCTGGCCGCTGCGGTTGCGGACGGCGACGCCCATGCGGTCGCAGTCCGGGTCTGTGCCGATGACGATGTCTGCGTGTTCCTTTTCGGCGAGGTCGAGGGCCATCTGGAGGGCGGCGGCGTTTTCCGGGTTGGGGGAAGCGACGGTGGGGAAGCGGCCGTCGGGCACGTCCTGTTCCGGGACTGTGAGGAACTGGAAGCCGAGCATGCGGAGAACATTGGGAACGTGAACGCCGCCCGTGCCGTGGATGGGGGTGTAGACGATTTTGAGGCTGCGGGCTTTCTCGAGGAGGCCGGGTTGGAGCATGACGCCCTTGAGGCGGGCGAGGTAGGCGTCGTCGATTTCCGATCCGAGGAAGCGGAGTTCCCCTTGTTGGCTGGGCGGGAGGGGATCGTACTGGTCCGAGGTGACGGCATTGACCTCGTTGAGGATGCCTGTGGCGATGGGGTCGAGGATGGGATCGCCTTCTTCGAAGTAGACCTTGTAGCCGTTGTCGTGGGCTGGGTTGTGGCTGGCGGTGAGCATGACGCCGCCGGTAGCGTTGACGTGGCGGACGGCGAAGGAGAGTTCCGGGGTGGGGCGGTGGGAATCGAAGAGCCAGACGTCCACGCCGCTTTCCGTCATGATGCGGGCGGAGAATTCGACGAATTCGCGGGCGAAGTGGCGGGTATCGTGGCTGAAGACGACGGACGGGCGGCCGGGACGGTTCTGGGATTTCCAGTAGGTGGTGAGGAAGCGTGCGAAGCCGCGGTTGGCGCGGGTGAGGTTGAAGAAATTGAGGGCGTTGGTGCCGATGCAGGGGAACTGGGGCCGGGAGCCGGCTGGGGCGGTGCCTTGTTCGGCGGCGGTGATGATTTTCCCGATGGTGCGGCCGCGGAGGCCGCTGGTGCCGAAGGCGAGTTTTTTGAAGAAGCGGTCGTTGAGTTCGTGCCACTGGTTTGCCGAGGCGAGTTCCGAGAGGCTGGCGAGGACGACGGGGTCGGTGCTGGCCGCGGCGAGTTCGAGGAGGTTGGCGTGGCTGGCGGGGAGTAGGAGGCTGCGGGTGAGGGCGGCGTCGGCGGCGGATTTCAGTTCTTCGAGTTGCATGTCGGGGCGGGAGCGCTGAAGTGGCGTGGAATCTGAGGGTGATTGCCGGGGAGGCAAGCCCGGAAGCCTTGCAGTTGTCATGCCGGAAGCGAGCCTAGATTTGCAGAACGGGGGTCGGTTGGCCGACGCGGTGGCGTTGCGTGGGCGGATGGGGTTGCCGTCTGGGGAGACGGAAGCGTACCGGGTGGTTGATGGCGGGGCCGATGGATTTCCCGGGATTTTCATCGATTCGTTTGCGGGTCACTGGCTGGTGCAGACGCTGGGCGATGCGTGGCCGGCCTGGCTGGAGGGAACGCAGCGGGTGGGTGGCTGGCGGTCGCTGTCGTGGAAGCGGCTGGAGCGTCAGGACCGGAAGGCACCTGAGCCGATGGCTGGGGAAGTGCCGGTGGGGGAATTTCCGGTGCGGGAACTTGGCTGGCGGTATGGGATTGATTTCGGGGTTGGGTACAGTCAGGGCCTGTTCATTGACCAGAGGGAGCAGAAGGAAGCGGTGCGGAGGCGGGTGCGTGCGGGTGACCGGGTGCTCAATCTCTTTGCGTATACGTGTGCGTTCAGCGTGGTGGCGGCGGGGAGCGGGGCGGTGACGACCAGTGTGGATCTGTCGCGGGCGTTTCTGGAATGGGGGAAGCGGAATTTTGCGGCC
>CAZSDE010000222.1:3199-6222 GCA_964605435.1 uncultured Akkermansia sp. | reverse complement strand
CTACCCACCCTCCGGAGCCATGACCGATTACGTCGACCACTGGCGCTGCCGCTTCCTGCTCGCCGAACCAGCCACCGACCTCCCCACACCCATGCTGAGCAGCCTCCTCAGCGCTCTCGATGCCGCCAGCGTCCGCTGGATGCACATCGAGAAACTCCAGCAGTTCGATGGCGCCCCCGGCTACACCAAAGCCCAGGGCGAAGACTGAAACCTCCCAGAACCCGCCGGAGAACCCGGATCGAATGCCACTCAGGGCACCTTGCCGGAACACTCCTGCGCAACCCACCGCTCTCCGCCCCGCCGCCCCACACGGCGGGGCGGACGACGGATCCAGTGCCCACCCGCCAGCCGGACCATTTCCAGCCTTGCGGACTCTGCGCGGCTTCCGATGACCGCAACCGCTTGACCGGAGCCGGCCACCGTGTGCCCGCCAGCTCCCATGATCCGCTGCCGGCAGCGTCGGCCGCGGCTTCTTGTCATTGAACTGTCTGCCCGGCACGTCGAGAGAGAGTGATGGTGCCCGGCCACGAACCAAGGCAGACTCCGGGTGCGCCGCCCGGAATCATGGTGGGAAGCGCCTTCCTCGTGCTGTCACGTCTCTTCACCCTGGGGGGAAGTTTCTGCATCATGCTGCTCCTGACCCGGCACCTTGGATCGGCTGAGTACGGAAGGTACGCCCTCGGAATGGTCGTGCAGAGCTGGTCCGCCGGACTTGCGATTCTGCTGCTGGGAGGCTCCATTGTGCCGGTCGTGGCCGGCCTGCACGATGGCGAATCCTACGCCGTCACCATGTACCGCCTCGCCATTGCCGCGGGACTCGTGATCACCACTGTCATGCTCGCCACAGCCGGCTGGATCTCTGAACTGCTCGGACTGCAGTCGCTCGAGCCTTTCGTCAGGGTGATCGCCCTCGACGCTGCGCCGGCCGCCGCTGCGGTCGTTCAGCAAGGCGTCGCCGTGGCCCGCGGAAGGGTACTCTGGGCGGCGGCCATGCCTCTCGCCGGAATCATCATCCAGCTCAGCGGTGTCGCCGCTGCCATGAACATGAACGGGAGCGCGGAATGGGCGGCGGTCGCTGTGGTGGCATCAAGTGTCGTACAGTCCGTGATCGGCCATGCAGTCACCCGGATTCCGCTTTGGCGCGGAAGCGGAGCGCCCATCGCCATGCTCCGGAAACGCACGGGAAAAATAGCGGCGGCACAGATGCTGAACCGGGTTCTGCAGAACATGGATCTCCCTGCCGTCCAGCATGGGATCGGCGGCGGGCACATGGCAGGATGCTACGCGGGAGCCAGGAACATCGCCATTACCTGCGTCATGCTGTTTTTCCCGGTTGGCGGCGTTGTACAGCGCTCCGTCGCCACTGCACTGCGCGACCACCGCACCGCCGATGCCCACGCAGCGGCACGCGGATTCCTGAGAACTGCAGCCATCTGGGGCGGCCTGGCCGCCGCAGCCTCGGTATATGCCAAAGATATCATTGACCTTATCCTCGGTCCTGGATTCTCAGCAGGCGCACCGCTGCTCATGGTGCTGCTCTGGACCGCAGCCTTCCGCATCCTTTCGGTCGCCGGACGGATGCTCGTGACCGCAGCCGGCGAAAGCGGTTGGCAACTGCTGATCGCGACCGCGCTCTCCATGGCAGGGGCGGCCGCCTACCTCATCATCGTGCCACGGCACGGAGCATGGGCGGCAGCGGTCATCACGGGAGTTCTTGCCATCACCTCGGCAGGGATGGCGCTCGTCGCAGCAAGGCATCATCTGGCCATGCCGCTCCCCCTCGGTTCTCTGCTGCGCATTGCTCTCGCGGCAGCAGCGAGCGCCGCACTCGCAACCGCCATGCCCCTGCCTGACACGCACGTGATCATCCGCCTGATCCTGCTCTCTGCTCTTTATGTTCTGCTGCTCTGCCTCGCCCGGGAATTGCGCCCTCATGCTGCCATCGGAACCGCATGGAACCGCCTGAGAAAACGGCGTCCTCATTGACCAGTCACCCTAGTCGCGGACAGTGCCCTGGGTCCCAGCTGCTTCCGATGGGGAGCCTCCGGAAAATCAGCTGAGAACGCGCCGGTACGTGTCCCCATAAGCATCGACGCCCTGCTTCTCGAGAGCATGAACCAGGCGCTTCCAGCGTCTCCCATGCGCCGCGCGTGCTCCGGATCCCCGCAGCAATGGAGGATGACCTCCGACAGAGCGACCGCATCTCCGCGCGGCACCACCAGACCGGATTCTCCATGGGAGATGATATCCGCAATGCCCGCCGCACCAGTCGAAATGACCGGCACGCCTTCGCTCATGGCCGCCAGCACCGAAAGCGGCATGCCTCCCCAACTGATGAGAGAACAAAGAATTCGGCCGCCCGCAGCAGGGCCGTCACGTCATCACGGTGCCCCAGGAACATGACACCATCAGGCGCAAGGCTCCTCAGCCGCGCTTCCTCCGGACCGGCTCCGGCTACCCACAGAACCACGTCAGGAAATCTCTTCCTCACTCCCCGGAAGGCCGTGAGCAAAAGCTCCTGATGCTTCCGCACATGAAGCCGTGCGACATTCAGGAGCGTCAGCGCTCCACGCTGGGAAAGCGGAACCCCCTTCACTTCCTTGACCGCATGCGGCACCCAGTTAGGAATCATCCGGACCTTATCGTCAGCAAGGCCAAGTTCCTCCCGCAGCATGACCGCTACGCCGGATGACACCGCAGAACAATGCGCCGTAAGGAATGCCATGCTGCGCTCCAGCGCCATCCCCACCGCACGGCGCCAGTGCCATCGGTATTCGCTGTGAGCCGTTACAAAGTGCTTCAGCCCAAGCAGGGCGCAGACCAACCGCCCCGCCAGATCGGCAGCCTCGGCATGTCTGTGGACAATGTCCGGTCGCTCACGGGGGCACAGCAGAAGAAGCCGGAGAAAGGCCAGTGGAAATGCCGCGGCTTTCGTCGATGCCACCAACCCCATGGCCTCCATACCCCGGCAACTCCCCCGTCCCGCATCGGAATAGATCACCACCACCGTGCACTGCATGCCC
>CAZSDE010000222.1:0-3175 GCA_964605435.1 uncultured Akkermansia sp. | reverse complement strand
ACGAGAGCCGCGCATTCATCGCCCGCATCGCTGAACCGACAGACGAAGGCGGCAATCCAAGGAATTCCTGAATGCGGTGCACCGTGGCCCCGTGGGACGGCCCGGAGAGTTCTTCATGCCAACCTCCAGCCACGGTCCGCCACGCTTCTCCAGTGCCTCTCTCAGCCGCGACACCCGCGCAGCAGCGTTCTCCGCAAAGCGGTCGAGTTCCTCCGGGGTGATCCGGATCGGCCCGGACGGCCTGACGCCGCCCCCTCAGATTCTGCTTGCCAGCATGGCAGCGGTCGACCGTACCGTAAAGAATGCGGATCGGACCTGCAACCTCGCCAGCGCCCGGCATCCATGCCGCAGCCGCTCGACGATCTGCCGCGCCATCGGCTTTTCATGGTAGATTCCGGAACGCGCCGCAGCCTTGAGGGAATAAAGCTGGCGGACCATGTTCCGTCTCCACAGCAGAATGACCGCAGGTTCCCGCCGGTTCATCAGTTCCTGCAGCCACCACCCATTCTGCCAGTCGAGGAGCTTGAAGCCATGATGCGATGCCTGCAGACGTTTCCGGCCGGCTCCCGGCACACCATGGACAAAGGGATTCCGGATGAGGATCTCGTTCGGACTGCATACCTGGGGATGCGAATCCAGCAGATCCAGCAGACAGGTCGTTCCAGTCCGCGGCAGCCCCAGAACGACAAACACATGGCGCGGCACCCGCCCCTCTCTTCCGTGGCATCATGCCCATTCCGCACAGCTTTCACTGCTCCATTCGACCCATGCCAGCCCCTTCCGCGAAAAGACAAGCCACCCGCTCCCGGTGGGAAACGCATCGGAAATTTCCGGAAGTATCGGCGGATTCATGAACGATCAGTCGATTCAGCAGACGGTTTCAGTTGAGCGTGGGATCCTCGGGGGTGCCCGCCAGCAGCTTGTAGTACGGCCCCATGCTGCGCATGATGTCGCGCCAGAGATGTTTGGGCCGCAGGGTCCGCAAGGCGGTTTCCTTGGGCTGACAAAGCACCCACGCCTCGCGCTCGAGTTCATCTTCGAGCTGCCCGGCTTCCCAGCCCGCATACCCCACAAAGGCCCGCACCTTTTCTCCCGCCAGCTGCCGCGCGACCGCATCCTGCACAGTCAGGTGCGTCACCGAAAACAATTCCTTCGTGAGCCTGTCGAACGCAAAGGCCGTGAAGGTCAGATGTTCCTGACTGACCGGCCCGCCATGAAATACAGGCACGGCTGCCAGCGGCGCAAATTCCTTGGCGGACAGAAGATCGCCCACCCGTTTTCCGGTCGGACGGTTCATGATGTACCCATGCGCTCCCTTGTCCTGCTTGTGCTCGGTCAGAACGACCACGGACCGGTCGAAATACCCATCGCGCAGGGAGGGATCGGCCAGCAGCACCCATCCGGTCAGAGGATGCCACGGCTGTTTTCGCTTGCTCGCTTTCTTGCTCATCAGTTTCCCGGAATTTAGCACAGTTCGTCCTTTCCGGCGGCACGGATTTCCGGAAAACTTGCCCTTCTCCTCATGACCGCTCAGGACCTCATCAATCACCTCCGCTCGGGCACAGCCCTCGACAACGAAGCCATCAGCGCCGCCGTCGGCTTCCTCCTCGACCCCGCCGCTCCGGACGAATCAAAGGCGGACTTCCTCACAGCGCTCTCCCGCAAAGGGGAAACCGCCGGCGAAATCGCAGGCTTCGTGCATGCCTTTCTGGCCCACGCGGTCCGGCCGCCCCTCGATCCCGCTTCGCTCGACCGGCCCGCCATCGATGTCTGCGGCACCGGGGGTGACAAACTCGACCTCTTCAATGTTTCGACGACGGCCATGTTTGTGATCGCAGGTGGCGGAGCGGCTGTCCTCAAGCACGGCAACCGCGGCATCACAAGCAAATCAGGCGGAGCCGACGTCCTTGAAGCGCTCGGAGTCCCCATCAATCTCACCCCGGACCGCTTTGCCGAATGCGTCCGGAGGCATGGCGCAGCCTTTCTCCTCGCCCCGCAGTACCACCCAGCCTTCAAGGCGGTCGCCGGTGTCCGCAGACTCCTTGCCGCCTCAGGTACCCGCACGGTCTTCAATATCATCGGCCCCCTCCTCAATCCGCTCCAGCCCCCGCATCAGCTCGTCGGTGTCTTCGATCCCAGCCTGCCCCCGGTCTACGCCGATATCCTGCGCCGCCTCGGCCGCACCACCGCATGGGTCGTTCACGGATCCACCGCCGACGGACGCAGCATGGACGAAGTCTCCACCCTCGGACCCACGGAAATCGTCGCCCTCTCGGACGCTGCGATCACGGCCCACTCGGTCGACCTGTCCACCGACGCCCCTTCCCTCGCGGAACTGACCGGAGGCGACGCTGCCCACAATGCCAGCATCCTCTCGGATATCCTCACAGGCAAGGACAAGGGACCCCGCCGCCGCCTTGTCACGGTCAATGCCGCCGCCGCCTTTCAAGTGGCCGGCCTCGCCACGTCATGGGAAGAGGGCATCGCACGCGCCGGAGAATCCATCGATTCCGGCCGCGCCGCCGCCGTGCTCGTCGCCCTCCGCAGCTTCTCCTGACGCTCCGCCATTCTCCGCACGAGGACAGTTGACGCCGCACGCCGTCTCCAGATACATCAGCAGTCCGATACGCAAAGAACTGAATCCCACGCCACCATGCAATCCGCGCTCCGCCTTGCCTTCTTCACGTCCCTGATTTCCCTCGCCTCCGCCCACGATGGCGGACTGCTCCTCCACACGGGCAAACCCCTCAAGCGTTCGCTCGCCGAAGCTCCCTTCGCCGTCGTCACAGGCTCAGGCAGCCTCGCCTACCAGACCGTTCCCGGCTGGGGTGCCGTGCCCGACACCGTCAAGATCGGCCCCACCCACGGCGGCGTCGTCGTCGACAAGGAAGGTCACATCTATGTCAGCTCGGACGGCAATGAAGGCATCTTCGTCTTCAAGCCGGACGGCACCCTCGCCAAGAAGATCGCTCCAGAATTCTCAGGCATCCACGGCATGATGATCCACGAGGAAAACGGCAAGGAATTCATCTACGCCGCCCACCTCCGCTCGAAACAGGTGGTCAAACTCGACCTCGAAGGCAAGGCCCTCCTGCAGATCCCGTACCCGAAGGAGGCCAATGCCTACCCGGACGGCAATGGCTACGCCCCCACCGGCGTCACCGTCGGCCCAGAC
>CAZSDE010000221.1:0-6245 GCA_964605435.1 uncultured Akkermansia sp. | reverse complement strand
GCGAACGAGCCATTCTGGTTGCGGTAGTGGTAGGGGTAGATGGTGCGGGGCCGGAAGGCGCGTACGACGGCAACGGCGGCATTGACGTCCATGGTGTAGGGGGTGTTCATGCAGAGGAAGGCGATGTCGATGTTCTGGAGGGCGCGGGTTTCCGGGATGTCGCCGGTATCGCCGCTGAAGTAGAGCCGTTTTCCGCCGATGGTGAGAATGTAGCCATTTCCTGAGCCGAGCGGATGGTTGCTGTTGTAGGCCGGCATGGCTTCGATGCCGATGGCGCCCGAGGCGGTGGCGGTGGCTCCATTGTTCATGACCGTGGTGAGGGCCTTGAGGGTGGCCGACATGGCCGAGTGCACGGCCTGCGGTGCGAAGATGGCGCAGCCGTCAGGGTTGCGCTGATTGCTGACGGTGGTGCTGCTCCAGTGGTCGCTGTGGCTGTGGCTGATGAGGATGACATCGGCCTTGGGAAGGCCCGTGTAGAGATTGGTGGCACCGACCGGGTCGCAGTAGATTGTGATGTTGTTCCAGCGGATGAGGAAGGTGGCGTGATTGATCGGGCGGATGACGGCGTCCCCGCTGCTGGTCGGAAAGTGGTCGCCTGGGAAGGCTCCTGATGCTGGGGCTTCGGTGAAGCGGTACTGGCGGCTGGGGTGGTAAACGGCGGCCGAGTCGCGGAATTCGGCGGTGCCATTACTGGTGATGGTGGCGAGGGTTTGCCATTGCTGGAGAGTGCTGCTGGCCTCGATGCGCCGGAGGGAGCCTGCCGGTGCCGGCATGCGGACCGTCATGTCGCCATCGGGTTCGCGGGAGATTTCCGGTTGCAGGGGGGATTGGCTGCTGACGAAGGCCGCGCCCGCGAGAATGGCGGCGGGGAAGGCGGAGCGGAGGGCGGCGGGGTGCATACGTTGGGGAATTCTCTGGGATGCTACCGTGGAAGGCTGCCCGTGGGCAAGTTCCGTGGAAGCGCTGCGCATTCCGCTTTTCCGGACGCCGGGTATCGTGGACAGCGCAGCATGAACCGCACAGCCCTCGCGATTGCTGCCCATCCTGACGACATCGAATTCCACATGGCGGGAACCCTGCTGCAGCTGCGCGACCGTGGCTGGGAGATCCACTGCTTCAATTTGTCCTCGGGTTCGCTGGGCAGCACCGTAATGACCATGGAGCAGACGAAGCGGGTGCGGCGGACGGAAGCCAGGGAAGCAGCGCGCCTCATGGGAGCGGTGTGGCATCCTCCGGTGTCGCATGATCTCGAGATTCTCTATGGGGTGACGATGATCCGGAAAGTGGCGTCGGTGATCCGGAAGGTGAATCCGTCCGTGGTTCTGACGCATCCACCGGTCGACTACATGGAAGACCATACGGAGACCTGCCGGATTGCTGTGACGGCGGCCTTTGCGAAGGGATTTCCGAATTACCGGACTGTGCCGGCGCGGCAACCGGCCGAGGGGGAAGTGACTGTGTATCACTGCATGCCGCACATGCTGAGCGATCCCATGGGGCGGCGCGTGCAGCCGGCGTCGTGGGTTGATGTGACCTCCGTGATGGCGCGGAAGCGGGAGGCCCTCGCGGCGCACCGGAGTCAGAAGCAATGGCTCGACGAGACGCAGGGGATGGATTCGTATCTGAAAATCATGGAAGGCTTCGGGGAGACGCTTGGCCGTGAATCCGGGAAATTCCGTTTTGCCGAAGGCTGGCGGAAGCATCTGCATGCCGGCTTCTGTGCGGCCGAGGCAGATCCCCTTCGTGAAGTTCTGGGGAAGGCGTGGCGTGCGAATCCGGCGTGGGATGCGTGAAGGGATCCTGCCTTGCCTTTCTCAGCGCAGCCCGAGCCACGACGGCGACGCGTAGCGTTCTGTTAGCCTGTCGCAGAGGTCGGCTGGGAAATCGACCGGGGAAAACGGCGTGACGGCAGCGGAGAGGGACCTCGCGAGCAGATGGGGGAAGTCGGGCGGGAGGGGCAGAGGAACCACGGATCCCTGATGGAGGAGGCCGTGGCGGCAGCGGCGCTGGCCCGCTCCTGCGAGTTTGCGTCCGGCCTGCATGAGGTCGCCCGGAGCCGGTGCCTCGAAGCACAGGCCGCCTGCGGGGACGGCGGTGGCCGCCGGGCATTGTTCGGAGGGAAATCCCGCTGTGGCGAGGGCGTTGGCGAGGGCACGGTGGAATTGCTGGTAGCTTTCCGCGGGGGGCAGGCGGGCCGCCGGGCAGTTTCTTGGAATGATGAGCGACCACGTGAAGTCCGGGCCGTGCGGGACGATGCCGCCGCCTGTCCAGCGACGCATGAGGGCGGAACCGGCCGGAGCTGCGAGGCGGGCATGGGCGACTGGAATGAAGTAGCCGAAACTGACGGTCGGCTGCTGCCACGAGTAGACGCGCAGGATTGGCTGGGATGCCGTGCTGAGGAGCGCTTCGTCCGCGGCCATGCTGGCAGCCGCGCTGCGGGGCAGGGCACGGTCGTCGCAGAGGGCGAGCGAATCGAAGATTTCAGCCATGGGTGGGAATCAGGAATCGGCGTCGTCCGGAGATTCCACGAGGCCCATGGTGTGGAGCTTGCGGTGGAGGGTGCGGCGGGAGATGCCGAGCATTTTGGCGGCGGCGCTGCGGTTTTCGCCGCTGCGGCGGAGTGCTTCGCGGATGAACGTATCCTCCATGGCCGCGAGGTTGAGGTCGGGCGGCGGTTGGGTTGATGGGGCCTGCAGTGCGGTGGTGTTGCCCGGTGCGGGCAGGGCCGCGGGGGCGCGTGACGAAGCCAGGGTGAGGACTGGGCCGCCGCGCAGCGAGACCGGGAGGTGGCGCAGGAGGAGTTTGGTGCCGCTGCTCATGACTACGCCGTGTTCAATGGCCGTGCGCAGTTCCCGGACATTCCCGGGCCAGCGGTAGGCCAGCATGGCGTCCATGGCGTCCTGGGAAATTTCGCGGGTATCGCGGCGGTTTTCCTTCGACAGTTCCCGCAGGAAGGCATTGGCGAGAATCGGGATATCTTCCGGGCGATCCCGCAGCGGGGGCATGTGAATGTTCACCACGTTGAGGCGGAAGTAGAGGTCCTCGCGGAATTTCCCTGCTTCCACCATGGAGGCGAGATCCTTGTTGGTGGCGGCGATGACGCGGACATCTATCCGGATGGGAGCGTTGCCGCCGACCCGTTCGATGGTGCGTTCCCCGAGGGAGCGCAGCAGCTTCACCTGCGTGCTCTGATCAATCTCCCCGAGTTCATCAAGGAAGAGCGTGCCTCCGTTGGCGGTTTCAAAGCGTCCGATGCGGCGTTCCGTGGCCCCTGTGAACGATCCGCGTTCGTGACCGAAGAGTTCGCTTTCCAGCAACTGGGGCGAAAGTGCCGCGCAATGAACGATCACGAGCTTTGCCTTGGGACGGCCGCTTAGATTGTGGAGTGCGTGGGCCACCAGTTCCTTGCCCGTTCCGCTTTCTCCTTCGATGAGAACGGTGGCCCGGGTTGGCGCGACCTGCTGGATCGTCTTGAACACCTGCTGCATGGGAGCGGAACTGCCGAGCAGGCGGTCGAGTCCGAAGCGTTCATCGACCTGCCGCTGCAGCGAGGTGTTTTCCTCCTCCAGATTGCGGCTGCGGAGGGCGCGGCGGATGAGGAGGTCGAGTTCCTCCAGATTGACTGGTTTGGTGACGAAATGCCATGCGCCCCGCCGCATCGCTTCCACGGCCGTGTCGACGCTTCCGTAGGCCGTCATCATGATGACGACGGGTGGGTGGGGGAAGGCGAGTGCGGTGTCGATGAGCTGCATGCCGTCGTCCGCTCCGAGGCGGAGGTCTGTTACCATGACATCGATCCGTTCGTTCTTGAGGACTTCGAGGGCTTCGGCGCGGTCCGAGGCTACGTAGACGTCGAAGTCGTCTTCAAGGGACAGCCTTAGACCATCGCGGGTATGTTTCTCGTCGTCGACAATGAGCACGGTGGCGTCCATGTCCTGAATATTGTGACAGAATGACCCGGAGGCAACCGGGGTGATGGATCGGGCATCTGCAGGCTTGCGGGCTGGGAAGGAGCGGCCTATGCGCGGAGCATGCGCATCATTGCGGGCAGCGCCGGCGGGATTCCCATTGCTGTGCCGAAGACATCCCTGCGGCCGACCACCGACCGGGTGCGGGAGGCTGTGTTTTCGATTCTCGGACTGGACCTTGTGGAAGGGGCGGCGGTGCTCGATCTCTTTGCGGGCAGTGGATCGTACGGGCTGGAGAGTCTGAGCCGCGGGGCTGCGCGTGTCGTTTTCGTTGAAGCCGACCGGGTTGCTGCGGAAGTGATCCGGGGGAATCTGCAGAAGGCGCGGCTGACGGGTGGGGTAGTGCAGCAGTCGCCGGTGGAGAGCTGGCTGCGCGGGCGCGGGCGTGAGGCAGCAGGGGTGCCGTTCCGGCTGATTTTTGCGGATCCTCCCTATGCGAAGCAACGTGGGGATATTGATTGGGGCGCGCGGTTGCTTGCTGATTCTGTGCTGCCCACGCTTCTCGAGGAAGGCGGCTGGCTGGTGCTGGAGACCTTTGCCCGGGGGGAAAGTCCGGCTGCGGGGGATGGGGCGTGGGTGCGTCGCGACGAGCGGCGCTATGGCGATGCGATGGTCGGATTCTATCAACTCAAGCGGACTGGGGACCATGCTGCGGATCATTCTGCTGATTTATAATCTGCTGCTGCCGTTTGGGTTGCTGGTGCTGCTGCCCGTGAGTGTGCTTAAGATGCGGAAGCGCGGGGGCTACGGATCGCGTTTCTGGCAGCGGTTCGGGAAATTCGATGCCGAGACCCGGGCGAGACTGGAGGCTGGACGGGGTCGGGCGTGGTGGCTGCATGCGGTCAGTGTGGGGGAAGTGAATGTGGCGCGGAAGCTCATTGCCGGGCGGTTGCGGTTGGCTCCGGGCATGCCGGTGGTGCTTTCGGTGACCACTTCGACGGGCTATGCGGTGGCCGTGAAGGATGCGCCGGAGGAACTGACGGTGATCTACAGTCCGGTCGATCTGCTGCCGGTGCCGGGGATGCTGCTGGACCTGATCCGGCCTGTGGTGCTGGTGCTGGTGGAGGCCGAGGTTTGGCCGAATCTGGTATGGGGCGCGGACCGGCGGGGGATTCCCGTGGTGCTGGCCAATGCGCGGCTTTCTCCCCGCAGCGAGCGCCGTTACCGTGCCTGGCGCTGGCTGGCGGCCCCGGTTTTCGGGCAATTGCGGCGCGTTCTGGTGCAGGACGAGGCCGACCGTGCACGCTGGGAAGGAATCGGCGTGCCGGCCGGACGGATTGCCTGCACTGGGAGTGTGAAGTACGACCTTGCGGGGTCGGCGAGGGAACCGAGGTTGGCTGCCTTCCGGGAACTGGTGAGTGAGTTGTGGGGTGAAGGGTGGCAGATGGTGCTGGCGGCGAGCACCCATGATGGGGAAGAGGAAGCCATGGCGGTGGCGCTCGGCGAAGTTGTGCGGGAACGGCCGGGCGTGCGGCTGGCGGTGGCACCGAGGCATGCCGAGCGGCGCGAGAAAGTTCGTGCGGCCCTTGAGAAGGCGGGCATTTCCTGCGTGCTGCGTTCCGGGCTTCCGCAGTTGGCTCAGGGCGGCGGGACGTCCCGTGCGCCGGTGCTAGTGATCGATTCCACGGGGGAACTGCGCGACTGGCAGGCTCTTGCCAGTCTGGTGATCATCGGAAAGAGTTTTCTGGCCGAAGGCGGGCAGAATCCAGCCGAGGCCATCGCCGCCGGGGTTCCGGTGGTCTGTGGTCCGCATATGGACAATTTCCTGCCGCTCATGAAACTCCTCGAGTCCGCCCGCGGCATCCGGCAGGTGCGTGGCCTCGACGAACTGGCACCGGCGATTGCTGGAATGCTCGACGACCCGGCTGGTTCGCGCGCCGAAGCCGACCGTGGGCGGGTGGCCCTTGCGCAGCACCGGGGAGCCACTGAGAAAACCGTGGCGGCCATTGCGGCCGAGGCCAGGGGGCCGTGACGCCGACGGATCCTTACGGTTTCCGGAATGCAAATGCCACTTGCATCGCCGGGGATGGCAGCTACGCTCTTCTCCCGCCCGGAAAGGGTCGGTTGGGTCTGCCTGCTGAAGGCAACTGGAAGCCGGGACCGTTCCCGCCGATCCAGTGATCCGCCAGTCATCCCCGTCCATCTGCGTAAATTTCCCAATCAAACCATCCATATCCTGCCATGAAGGCCGATCTGCATCCCAACTACCAGCCCGCCACCGTCACCTGCACCTGCGGCACCGTCTACCACACCCGCTCGACTCAGAAAGAGGTCAAG
>CAZSDE010000220.1:0-6245 GCA_964605435.1 uncultured Akkermansia sp. | reverse complement strand
TCCGGGTGCGTGGCGAACTGGATGTTCGATCCACCGGTCTCGACCCCGATTTCCCGGATCACGGCGAACGAAGCGTCGCGCATGATCTGGTATTCCCGGTCGGTCAGCGTCTGAATGGGGGCCACCGTGATGGAATCGCCCGTGTGCACGCCCATCGGATCGAAGTTTTCGATGGAACAGATGACGACGCAGTTGTCCGCACAGTCGCGCATCACTTCCATCTCGAATTCCTTCCAGCCGAGCAGGCTTTCATCGATGAGGACTTCGCTGACCGGCGAGAGATCCAGTCCGCGGGTTACGATCGTCTCGAATTCCTCCCGGTTGTAGGCAATGCCGCCACCGGTGCCACCCAGCGTGAAGCCCGGGCGGATGATGAGCGGGAACGTGCCGATGTCGTCCGCCACACGCCTCGCTTCCTCCATGGTGTGCGCAATGCCGCTCTTCGGCATGTCGAGGCCAATCCGGATCATGGCCTCCTTGAACTTCATGCGGTTCTCCCCCTTCTCGATGGCGTCCGCCTTCGCCCCGATCATGCGCACCCCGTGCTTGGCGAGCACACCCGTGTGCCACAGCTTCATGGACGTATTGAGCGCCGTCTGACCCCCCAGCGTCGGCAGAAGGGCGTCGGGCTTTTCCTTTTCAATGATCTTCTCGACCACCTCGGGCGTGATCGGTTCGATATACGTCCTCGCCGCAAACTCCGGGTCGGTCATGATCGTGGCCGGATTCGAATTGATCAGGATCACGGTGTATCCTTCCTCCTTGAGCGCCTTGCAGGCCTGCACCCCGGAGTAGTCGAATTCACATCCCTGACCGATCACAATGGGACCGGAACCAATAACGAGAATCTTTCGGATCGATGTGTCTTTGGGCATTGACGGAAGGGCAAAATTTCAGCGTCATGGCACCGGGCCAGCAGGGTGTAAAGAGGGAGTCTTCCGGGAGCCATGACAAACCGCTCACGGGCTCCTGCGGAAACTTCAGCCGACCCGGCGACAGAGCCCGGGGATTTCCCCCGTTCTGGCGGATCATGAAATGCGCGTTCCTTCCGCTGTTCCTCGCCTGCCTGCCCCTGCAAGCCGACTGGCCGCAGTGGCGCGGACCGGATGGCCAGGGACACGCCCCCGGCAAGGACCTGCCGACCGCATGGGGCGAATCGGAAGGGGTCGCGTGGCGCACGGAACTTCCCGGCCGAGGCTGGTCGTCCCCAGTCGTCGCCGAGGGCAGGGTCTGGATGACCACGGCCATCGAAACCCCGGCCTCCGAGGAGGAAACAAAGGAACGGCTGCGCACGAACACCGGGGATCAGCCGCTCACCCTCCTTTCGGGCGTGGAACTGCGTGCCCTCTGCGTGGACGCAGCGACCGGCCAACTCCTTCACAACGTCCTCCTTTTCACCCGCAAGGACCCGCAGTGGGTCCACCAGCTCAACAGCTACGCCTCGCCCACCCCGGTCCTCGCAGGCGGCCACCTCCTCTGCCACTTCGGCAGTCTCGGATCGGCCTGCCTCCGCACCAGCGATGCCTCGCTGGTCTGGACCCGCACGGATGCGGAACTTGAAGTCATGCACGAAAATGGTCCAGGCTCGACCCCCGTGGTGCATGGAAATCTGATGATTTTCCACCTCGATGGAAGCGACCGCCAATTCATTGCCGCGCTCGACACCGCCACCGGCAAAACGGCATGGAAGACGGAACGCTCGGGTTCCATGCATGACAATCCTCAGCTGCGCAAAAGCTACGGAACACCGCTCGTGGTCGAGACCGCAGGCCGCACGCAGCTGCTTTCCCAGGGATCAAACTGGCTCTACAGCTACGACCCAGCCACGGGACGCGAACTCTGGAAGTACCCGTTCGGCGAGCTGGGCTTCAGCATCACCCCGCGGCCGGTCTTCCACGATGGCGTCGTCTACTTCGCCACGGGCTTCGGCCGCAGCCGCCTCATCGCCCTGCGCATCAGTGCGGGCACCCCCGAACTGCTCTGGACCTTCGACAAGGGAGCACCCACCCAGCCCTCTCCGGTCCTCGCCGATGGCCTGCTCTACTTCGCCAATGACGGCGGCATGGTCACCTGCGTGGATGCAAAGGATGGATCGGAAGTCTTCCGGGAACGCCTCGGCGAACCATTCAGCGCCAGCCCCATGGCCCACGGCGACCGCATCTACTTCCCGGGTCGCGAAGGCACCACGTACATCCTCCGCAAAGGCCGTGAGTTCGCAAAAATCGCGAGCCCGAAGCTCCCGGGACGCCAGTTTGCCAGCTTTGCCGCGGAAGGAGCAACCCTCTTTGTCCGCACGGACTCTGCCCTCTACGCACTCCGGCAGCCGGAACCAGCCCCTTGATGCCCCGGTCCCCGGATTCCTGATCAAACCTCCCCTGCCCCTCCGTTTCTCTCCCATGAATACTCTGGATCAGATGCGCCGCCGCGCCTTCCTGCAGCGCCTCGGCCTGGGCTCGCTGGCTCTCGGCACCCTCCTCCGCCCGGACTCCCTCTACGCCGCCGACGCAACGACACGCTGGACGGGCATCCTCCCGCAGACCCATTTCCCGCCCAAAGCCAAACGCGTCATCTGGCTCACCATGGCCGGTGGTCCTTCCCACCTCGAAACCTTCGACCACAAACCCAAACTGGCCCAGCTCCACGGCCAGAACATGCCGGAATCCTTCACCAAAGGCCAGCAGCTCGCCCAACTCCAGGGCCAGCAGCTCAAATGCTTCGGCCCACAGTGGGGATTCAAGCGCTTCGGCAAATCCGGCGCGGAAATCTGCGAACTCTTCCCGCACATCGGCTCGGTCGCGGACGACATCGCCATCATCCGCAGCATGCACACGGATGCCATCAATCACGACCCCGCCCACTGCTTCATCAATACCGGATCGGCCATCCCGGGCCGACCCAGCATGGGATCATGGCTCACCTACGGCCTCGGCACGGACGCCGAAGACCTCCCGGGCTTCGTCGTCCTCACTTCTCTCGGCCGCGGCGGCCAGAATCAGCCAATCGCCGCCCGCCAATGGTCGTCAGGCTTCCTCCCCAGCCGCTTCCAGGGCGTCCACCTCCGCTCGAAAGGCGACGCCGTCCTCTACCTGAGCAACCCTCCCGGATATTCCCGCGACCTTCAGAACGATATCGTCAGCACCGTCGGTTCCCTCAACGCAGAACACGACCGCACCGTCCAGGACCCGGAAATCGCCACCCGCATCGCCCAGTACGAAATGGCCTTCCGCATGCAGGCCAGCGTCCCCGGCCTCATGGACATGGCCGCCGAACCCGCCCACATCCGCGAACTCTACGGCTGCACTCCCGGCGATGGCTCGTTCGCTTCCAACTGCCTCGTCGCCCGCCGCCTCGCGGAACGCGGCGTCCGCTTCATCCAGCTCTACCACAAGGACTGGGACCACCACGGCGGCGTCAAGGACGGCGTCCGCCTCAAGTCGGAAGAAATCGACCGCGCCTGCATGGCCCTCATCACGGACCTCAAGCAGCGCGGCATGTTCGAGGATACCCTCATCGTCTTCGCAGGCGAATTCGGCCGCACCCCCATGAGCCAGGGCGACGGACGCGACCACCACATGCTGGCCTATTCCATCTGGATGGCCGGCGGCGGCATCAAGGGCGGCGTCCAATGGGGATCCACCGACGAACTGGGCTACAAACCCGCCGAGAATCCCGTCCACGTCCACGACGTCCACGCCACCATGCTCAAACTCCTCGGGATCGAACACACAAAACTCACCTACCGCTTCCAGGGCCGCGATTACCGCCTCACCGACGTCTTCGGCAAGGTCGTCAGTGGCATCCTCGCCTGACGCCACCGCCACGCAGGCACTCTCCCAGATCACCCAAGGCCCACGGAGCAGACTACGCCGTTGCCATGAGCAGGGGCGGGCATGGAAACACCAAAGCCCGGACCGGCAAATGGACGGCCCTCACGGCCCTCACGGACCCGCGGGCACCGGCACCGGAGCAGGCAAGGCCGGCACCGCAGCCTTCACTCCAGCCGGAGCCGATTCCATGGTCTTGAGCAGACGGAACATGTCGCTCTCCGTGGAAAGCACCACGGTCGTGTCACGGTCAATCACTTCGCCGTAAGTCTCCAGCATCCGCTGGAATCCATAGAATTCCGCAGACTCAGGCGACGCATTGTACGCCTTCGCATAGACATCAACAGCTTCGGCCTCGGCCTTCCCCCGGATTTCCTGAATCTTCCGGTACGCCTCGGACTCGATTTTCCGCAGTTCCTTCTCGCGGTCCCCGCCAATCCGCGCGGCTTCCCCCGCCCCCTCGGACCGGAACCGCTCGGCAATCTGCTTCCGCTCGCTGATCATCCGCTGGTGAATCTTCTCCTCCACATCAGAACTGTAGTTCAGCCGCTTGAACCGCACATCAAGCAGCTCAATCCCGAAATCCGAACGCAACCGCGACGACGCCCGCTCGTGAATCTGCTTCTCCACCACCAGACGGCCCTCGCGCACCGGCTCAAGCACCGCCACATTGTCCCCCGTATTCTGCACCTCGGGCAAGGGCGGTCCCTTACGGTCCTTGTCTGTCCTCACAATTTCCATGAGATCATGCCGCGCCACCGTCCCCAGCGTGGCACTGCCAATGATATCATCAAGCCGACTCTGCGCACTCCGCTCGTCCCGCAGACTCACAAAGAACTTCAGAGGATCCACAATCCGCCAACGCGCAAAGGTGTCGACCTGAAGATACACCTTGTCCCGCGTCGGCATCTTCTCAGGCGGTCCATCCCACTCCAGGATCCTCCGGTCAAACCGGTTCACATCCTGCACAAAGGGCATCTTGTAATACAAACCAGGCTCCGTAATGGGCGGCCGCACAATCTTCCCGAACTGCGTCACAATCACCTGCTCGGTCGGCCTCACCGTGAAGACCGCACCCTTCAGAACAATCAGCCCCAGCACCAGAGCGGGCACCAGCAGCGCAGAAAGTATTGTTTTCATCATTTCAAATCGTCCCATTTGTTCCCCGACTCAAGGCTGACGCCGCACGGCAGGAGCCGCCGCACCGGATTCCCCTCCCAGCGGCAGAAACGGCAGTACGTTCCCCGCCGCCCCATCCAGAATCACTTTCCGGCCCATCTTCGGAAGCACTTCACTCATCGTCTCCATGTACATCCGCCGCCGCGTCACATCCGGTGCCTTCCGGTATGCCTCGTATATGGCCGCAAACCTCCCCGCATCCCCGTTGGCTTCATTGACCCTCTTGAGCCCATCACCCTCGGCCTCGCTCAGCTTCTGATCCGCTTCCCCCTTCGCCCGCGGCACCGCTTTGTTGTACTCCGCCCGCGCCATGTTCACCATCTGATCCCGTTCCTGCTGGGCACGGTTCACGTCCTCAAACGAATCACGCACCTGTGGCGGCGGATTGATGGCTTTCAGCTGCACCTGATCAATCATCAATCCGAGTTCATACAGCTTGGCCACTTCCTGCAGCTTGGTGCGGGCCTCGACCTCGATTTCCTGCCGCCCCACCGTCAGAACTTCATCCACGGTCCGGTCCCCGATGATCTCGCGCATGACCGCTTCGGTCGCATCCCGCAGGGTCTCCTGCGGATCCCTCGTATGATAGAGATGCTGCGCCAGATCATCAATGTGATACTGCACCACCCAGTCCACATGCACCGCATTGCGGTCGCCCGTCACCATGTTCTTCACAATCTCCTGCCCCCCGCGCCCTCCCTGGTGCAGATCCAGCGCCCCTGGCGTCGCATAGCCGAATTCCATCTTCAGTTGCCGCTGCACCGGCATCATGTCGACGGTCTCAATCCCCATCGGAAGCTTGAAATGCAGTCCGGGCTGAATCCGGCTGTCCACGATCCGCCCAAACCTCAGCTTCACGGCCTCGGACTCGGCCGGCACCACATACCACGTGCTCATGGCAAAACTCAGCACGGCCAAGCCCAGCGCCCCCGTCACCAGCCAACGCCCGAATGATGTGGGAAGCCTCGGCAAATCGATCTGCCAACGCCTTGGTGAGGATGCTCGAGTAGGGGTCGTGAGCCTCCTCAAATTCGCGTGCCAGTTCATCACCCCCAAGGATCGTGACCACAAAGCCTCCGAGATAATCCGTGAGGCCTGATTCGAGAGGGGCGATGAAATCAGACAGTGCAAAGTTTGGGGTCTCCTTTTTAATCTGCTGTTGCCTCAGCGTGTGGAAGCAGATGCCTTGCTTGAGTCGGATATCATCACCCTCGCTTTGAGCCTCGAAGAACCCGAACACGC
>CAZSDE010000219.1:0-6296 GCA_964605435.1 uncultured Akkermansia sp. | reverse complement strand
TGGGTGGTTGATTGCCTGGGTGAATCGGGCACATTGGAGAAATGACGGGTCTGCATACTGAGTCGTTCCGCAGCATGAACTCTGTGATTGCCATCCTGTGGAATGATGCCGATGCGCACTCCAGAGGGTCTCCGAGCCTCCGAAGGTTTGTTACGGAGTGCCCCATGAAGGTCGATCGGATTGGTCCTGAAACGGTGCATGCCGAATTCGCAGGCTGCCTGAGGCGGGATTGGGTGCACCAGGAGATCTCCCTGCACGGGTCTGCTGCCAACTCCGGTAATCCGCATCCGTTCTGGAGGAGCAACCGGACGGCACCTGTAAATCTGCCTCTCGCGGAGCGGGCTAGGATCTTTTTCAGTTCACCGCATGCGAACGACGGCGATACCGGGCAGTGCCGCCGCGTGGATGCCGCTCCCGCTCTGCGCGGTCGGGTTGGCGATGTCCATGCGCGCGGAATGACGATGCCGGGAGGACGCAGCGCACCCTCGCGCATTCTCATGACGGGTTTGGTTCTGCTTTGGCGGGACTTGTGTGCTTCCGGGCTGAGAGTCCTGCCCGCGCACTTCCACCGGAACCAGCGGAGCCTGAGTGCGGCAGGGCGGTTGCCGTTCCCGCGCCCCTGGAACAGTTTACTGCATCGATCGGCGCGGCGTCCGCAGATGAAGGCCGCGGGAATGCAGCAGCGCCATTCGTGGCGCGGTTGCAGCGGGTGGCTGCGGGCACCCTTGCGCTGGTTCACCGCGGCAGATTCCAGCGAGGCCCTCCCAGGTGACCGCTTTTCCGGAGACATCCGCAAAGCCTCAAGGTAACCTATTTTATGATAAACAGTCTCAAGAGCGCTTTAAAAACCTTGCGGCGACTTCCATTCCGTGCTGATCTTCCGGCGTTATGTGATAGTCTTCGTTTATGGGCGCCATCCCGTCCGGATTGGACAATGAAGCTCATACACCCGGCATTCATGGTCAGGCCATCGGTACCTGAGGAACTCAGCTCAGGAGCTTCGGAAATCGTAAAGCGATTCATAGCGAATACTGAGCTGGCGTTTCCCGGTCAGTTTCTGTTTTCAATTCCCGGCGCATCAGTCAGGGGGTCGTCGTTTGTGGTTCTTCCAGAGGGCGCATTTGTCGTGGAGGGAAATTGGCGAAGTGCGAATGTAATTTACCATCCCCACTTCAGAAAACGAAGATTGAAAAACCGGAGAACCTTGAAGGGAAATTGGTATCCTGTACTAAGCTACTATTCTCAAAGCTACCATCACTGGCTGTGGAATGACGTGCCCCGACTCATAACGGCTCTGCCGAATCTTCCGCCTGATACGCGGTTTCTGATTCCGCAGGATCCGTGCGACTACCATACTGCTTCGCTCGATGCCCTCGGTATTTCGCGGGACCGGCTGGTGCCGCAGGAGGCACTTGATGACACGATCATGGAAACCATGTGGTTTGCCTCCCCGCTGGGTGATTCGGAGTGGGCCGCCACCGACCCGCAGGTTGCAGGGAGACTCCGGGAAAAGCTTTGGGAGGCCGCCCGCATTGCACCCTCTGGGGCAAATCGGAAGTTTTATGTTTCGAGGGCCCACTCGCAGCAGCGCAGAATCGTCAACGAGGACCAGATTCTCCCCATCATCCAGAAGTACGGGTTTGAAACTGTTTTCGCCGAGAGGCTGTCCTTCATGGAACAGGTATCTCTTTTCTCGCAGGCAAAGATTATTCTGGGTGCCCACGGGGCTGGCCTTACGAACATGCTTCATGCAGAGCCGGGGGCTACCATACTTGAAATCCATGTGAACAACACGGACATGGCCAGAACCCATTACTGGACGATGGCGCACACACTTGGGCATGGCTATGCCTGCATGGTTGGTGAGGAAGTCAAGAACGAGGGAAGATCATTCGATTCTGATATATCAATCAGACCTCAGGAACTGGAGAGGATGCTCGCGAGACACGCTGCCGGTAACTGATGCATGAAGGGGATTCGCTGTCCTGAAAGGCACTGGCTTTCCGTTGGGGGGATGGCCCTGCTGTGTGGGGGTGGTCGGCGGGCGGAGGCCCGCTGTCCCGCTGGCAGTCGAGAGGCAAGGCAGCCCTCAGCGGGGCGACGGTCCAGACTGCGGCGCAGGGTCGGTGCTTTGCGGTAGCGTGCGCTTCTTTGCTTCGGCGAGGCAGTAATTGACTTTTGCCTTGAGTTCCCACCGGTCGATCGTGCCTTCCGGATAGCGGTGCATGGCGGCGAGGAAATGGGGAAGGGCCTCGGCGGGACGGCCCGTGAAGACGAGGTGGTCGCCGTACTTGTGATGCACCTCGCGCGAGCCATTGCCCCAGCGGAGGGCCTGCTGGAACCATGATTCGGCCTCCTCATAGCGCTGGAGGGCGTCGCATGAGCGCCCGAGCCAGAGGGCCATGTTGGGATGGGGTGGGTAAAGGCGGATGCCGTTTTCGAGGTGCCCGATGGCTTTCTCGGTGAAGGCGCGGCTGACCGGCGGCATTTCGTCGGCAGCCTTGAGGTCGCAGATGGCCCAGTAGAGGTGGGTGATGGGGTCTTCCGGGTTGGCATCGGCGGACTTGGCAAAGCCGGCGGCGGCGCGGAGGTAGCCTTCGAGGGATTCTGCGTTCGAGAATTCAGTGAGGGCGCGGCGGAAGTGCCAGTCGCCTGCGGCCATGCGCGGTGTGGCTGCGAGCATGAGGGTGGCTGCGGCGGCTGAGAGAACGAGGGCGACGCCACCCGTGAGGCGGGATGGACTGACGGTGACTGGTGAGCTGTGGAGGCGCCGGGAATCTGGTTCGCCGGGGTTGGCGAGCATGCCGAGGAGCATGCCGGCGGTGAGGACATTGACACCGACGTGCATGTGAAAATCGCCGGCGCAGTGGAGGGCGAAGGCGCAGAGTCCTGCGGTGATGCCGATGGCCAGCGGACCGCGGTAATCGGGGAAGAGGGTGCGCCCGCCTGCAGGGTCATCGCTCTGGCTGAGGGCGAAGGTGAGCCCCCGCCATGTGTGCGTGAAGAGGACGGCGATGGTGAGCAGGAGGCCGATGAGGCCGTAGTCGGCGAGCACCTGGAGCCAGTCATTATGGGCGAAGACGGCATCGATGTCGACTTCGTTCCAGAATGTCCAGTCGGTGCGCAGGTCGCGGAAGCTGCGTTCGTAGTATTCGTAGGAGCGGGCTCCGGTGCCAGTGATGGGGCTGAGCTGCCATTGTTCGATGGCGCGCTGCCACATGCCGGTGCGCCCATTGAGATTGGCGAAGACCCGGCCTTCGCCGAACTTGTCTTCGAGGGCGCGGGAGGCGAGGTAGCCTGCGGCGGCGAGGAGGGCGATGAAGCCGGCGAGGACGGGGGATCCGGCGCGCCGGTTGGCGGGGTGGCTTCCGGCGCGGTTGCCGGCACGGAGGACTGCGAGGGTGCCGCCGAGCACGAGCAGACCGAGGCCGAAGGCGAGGCCGCCCCGGCTGGTGGAGAGGGCGATGCCGGCGACGGCGGCGGCGAACACGAGGGCGCAGACGAGTCGCACGAAGCTGTGCATGCCCTTGTAGAGGGCGAGGGCGAGGAGGGGGAAGGCGGTCAGTTCGAGGAAGCCGCAGAGGTGATTGGAACTGGGGAAGAGGCCGCCGAAGACAGCGTCCACGACCGGGCGCTTGAGGCCGAGAAACCAGAGGGGATTGGCCGACGGGTGACCGGAGAGCTGGTAGAGTCCGGTGCCTAGGTTGAGCAGAATGAGGGCCCCCCAGACGCCGAGGATGGCGAAGCGCTGGGTGGGTCGGGTGAAGCGCGTGGCCATGAGCCCGTAGCCGATGGCTCCGGTGCCTGCGAAGAAAAGATCCTGAAGGGCGAGGGAGCGGACGTCGGACGTGAGGGCCCGGAACGTGATCCACCCTGTGAAGAGCAGGAAGGCGGTGGCGGGAATGATGGCGAGTTGGCCGGTGCTGTGCTGGCGGACGGTGAGGACGGCGGCGATGGCGGCGGTCCAGATGAGCGGGGCGGCGAGCCACATGGGAGCCATGACGGTCCATGTTCCGAAGATTCCTGCGAGCAGGACGCCGGAAAGGAAGAGGAAGAAGGCAAGCGATTCGAGGACCCGCATGGATCGACGATAGCGGAGGGACGAGGCTGGGGCAAGCCGCACCGGGGGCAGGGATGAGGATTTGACAAGGAAGGGGGGGCGGAACACTGAAGGGAACGGGCATGCGCATTCTCGACCGATATCTGAGCCGTCAGGTGCTCTTCTCCACGCTCTTTGCCGTGGTGGTGCTCAGTGTGGTTCTTGTGCTGGGGCAGATCTTCAAGAAGCTGCTGGATCTGCTGGTGAGCGGCATTCTTTCGCCTTCGGCTGTGCTGCGGTTTGTGGGGTATGCCTTTCCCTGGTCGCTGAGCTACACGGTCCCATGGGGGGTGCTGACGGCTGTGCTGCTGACCTTCGGCCGTCTTTCGGCGGACAATGAACTGATATCGATGCGGATGGCGGGACTGAGTCTGCGGCGGATCTGTCTGCCGGTTTTTCTGGTGGCCGGGCTGCTGTCCGCTTTCTGTCTGTGGATCAACACGACGGTGGCCCCGCATGCGTACACCGAGAGCCGGAGGCTTACGCAGCGTGCGGCCCTCGAGGATCCGTCCTCGCTGTTCACGCCCGGCGTGCCGATCACTACGATTCCCGGCTATCTGATCTACGCCGAGAAGAGGGAGGGGAAAGTGCTCGAAAACGTGCAACTGTTTTCGCTGAGCGGCGAACGGGCCGACATCACGAGGTCGCGTCCGGGGAGTGTGACGGTGGCACGGCGGGCTGAGCTGGACGACCGGGATCTGAAGGAGCGGCGGGCCCTTGGTCTGGCGATGGATGGGGCCTTTGTGGTGAGCCGGCGCTGGCCGCGGAGTCTGACCGACGAGGACCGGGCGGCCATGAAGCCCGAAGAGATCGAGGCATGGGAAATGCGGGCGGAGGAAGCGCTGCGGCAGGTTCCGGATGTTTCCGAAGTGCAGACTGGGTCGTCGCCGATTTCGGTGCCGCTGACGAGGCTTTTTGAGCGGTCCGAGCGGATTCGGGTGGATGGGATTGCGATGAAGGATCTGTGGCTGGGGATCCGGGACCCCGGGGCGCTGGCGGGACGGCTGGGAGTGACGGTGATTCCGTCGCGGACCGAGATTCTCACTGAGTTCAACCGGCGGCTGAGCTTTTCGCTGGCCTGTCTGGTGCTGGCTCTGGTGGGGGTGCCGTTCGGGATTACGGCGCAGCGGCGGGAGACTTCGTCGGGTTTTGTGCTGAGTCTGGTGGTGGGGATCAGTTATTTCACGCTGATCATGCTGGGGGAGTTGTGGAAGGACAAGGCGGACAAGCTGCCGCATCTCTGGGTATGGCTTCCGAATGTGGTTTTCGGGGGTCTGGGGCTGGTGATGTTTCTCCGGCTGCAGCGCCGCTGAAACGCAGAGACGTGGCTTGCATCGGGAGGCATGTCGATTCATGGTCGGGAATGGTCCGGTTTTCTTCCCTGCAGGCTCTCCGAGCGTTCCCTGTGCTGCGTCGCGTGCTGGTGGTTCCCATGGTCCCGCTGGCTTCGCTGCTGCTGGTTTCCTGTGCTGGCATGTATGGTCCGCCCGTTCCCGGGCCCCAGCCGTTCCCGCAGCCGCAGCCTCCCCGGTTTGGGTATGGTGGCGTGCAGAGTCCGAACAATGTGCCGCCTCCGGTGGTGACTCCGGGTCCCCGCAGCAATCCTTCTCAGGGGAATTCCGGGGCATATTCCGGAGGGAATGCGGGTGCCCCGGTGAGGAAGAAGCCGCCGGTGGTGATCAAGCGTGATCCCAATGACACCATTGTCGATCTGACGCCGCCGGAACCTGCTCCGACTCCGCCGCCTGCGGCCCTGGAGAAGGTCGAGCCCAAGCCTGCGCCGGTACCGGAGGTGAAGCCGACCGTGGAGCCTGCCCCGGTGGTTCCGGAGCGGAAGCCCGCTCCGTACGGAATTCCAGCGGTCACCAAGCCTGGCTGTGTCTACAGCCCGTATCACACTACGGGTCTCGTCGATGTCGAGGGATTCGCGCGTGGGAAGAAGGTGGAGTGTCCGTATACGGGCAAATTCTTCCGGGTTCCCTGAAGGATGAACCGGCTGCCTTGCTGCTCCGGGTGATGTCCTGTGGTGGCGGTAGCGACTGATCTGATGGGATCGTCTGAATTTTCCGGAAAGACGCTGGCGGTCTGCGGGCCCGGTCTGCTGGGCGGCTCTGTGCTCATGGAGGCGCGCGCCCTGGGTTTCCGGGAAAGCCGTGCGTGGTCGCGTCGGTCGGAGGGGGTGGCGGCGGTGCGGGCG
>CAZSDE010000218.1:2641-6313 GCA_964605435.1 uncultured Akkermansia sp. | reverse complement strand
GCGCCATTTTGCTCCGTTGCGGAGTCGGATGGCGATGGAGTCGTCGGCGTGGGCTCCGATGGTGTAGACTCCAGCCGCCGGGATATTGAGGAGGGTGCGGCCGCCCCAGACGAAGTTGTTGTCGTCTGCGGTGGTGTCGCCTGGCTGGGGGAGATCGGCGGTGAAGAGACCGCGGTTTCCGCCGTTGTTGGGGTCGGCGAAATTGATGACCGACGAGATGGAGTCGGTGGTGCCGGTGGCGTTCTGGAGGGCGGTGGCCGCGCCGCTGACGGTGGTCAGGGTACCAACTGTGCCTGGGGCTGGGTAGCGGATCTGCCACTGATTGCCGGTGGGGGTGGGAGCGTTGAAGGAATCGGCTGGGGGGAGCACTGGGGTGCCGCCGACGGGGCTTCCGAGGAGCTGCCAGTTGCCGTCCCAGTCATTGGGGGCGGCGCCTTCGCACCATGAGACTTCCTGGACGGAGTTGCTGGTGCCTTCCCAGCCGATGTATTCGACCTCGTATTCGCCGGGAGTGGAGACTGTAAAGATGGCGCGGGTGTTGGCATCGCCGATGACGAAGGGGTAGTAGAAGGCGCTGTCGGCGGGGTCCTGCATGCCGGCTCCGCTGACCCGGGAGATGGTGACCGTGCCGGGGCCGGAGATGCGGCAGATGAAGCCGTCATCGCTGTGGACATTGAGGGTGTAGGGACCTGTTCCGGTGAGGGCCATTCTGGTTTTGGCGAAGACCGTGTAGTTGTTGTCATCGGCGCTGGCGGTATCGCCGAGGAGGTCGGATTTCGGCCAGAAGAGGCCGATGGTGGAGCGGCCGGTGGCACCGGAGACGGCATTGTCCGTCTGATTGAGGACGGGTCTGGTGCCCTGCACAGCGGAGGTGCTGGTGTTCGCGTAGACGAGCGAGAGGGCTCCGTTGATATTGGCCGTGAGGAGGCCGGCGCGCTGTTCCTTGATGGCCCATGTGCCGACCGAGTGGGTATTGGTGAGGGACGGGGTGGGTCCTGGGAGGATGGGCTGGGGGAGGGAGGCGCCGGCGATGGGGCTGGTGGCCTCGATATGCCATTCGATGACGTAGCGGCGGAGGGTGGTGGCGGCCGGGGTGATGTCGTTCCAGAAGCTGGTGCCGAGGAGTTCGAGGGCGCTTTCGGTGCCGCCTGAATTATCCGGCTGTTCGCCAGAGTTGAGGGGGAAGCGGGTACCGAACTTCTGGTAGGTCCATGGTTGCGAGCCATTGCGGTCCATCCAGACCCAGCCGGAAGTTTTGCTGGTACCGGATTCGGTGGCGGTGGGTTCCCGGTTGGGGTCGTCGGTGGCACCGAGCCATGTGGCGATGGTGTTGGCTCCGGCGTATCCCGAGATGCGGTAGAGGAAGTCGTTTTCGCCCTGGGAGGCGACTGTGGCGAGCGTGCCGGTGAGTGTGCTCAGTGGTCCGGTGGCGACGCCGGAGACGCCGGTGGAACCGGCGGTGCGGTTGGTGGCGATGGAGCGGGCGTTATCGAAGTTTTCGGATGCTCCGATGATTTTGTAGAGGTTCCATGTTCCTCCTGGTCCGTAGGGAGCGGTGTAGGTGACGGGGAACTGGCGGGCGCCTTCCGGTGGGGAGGAGAGGCCGAGGCTCCATTCGATGACGTAGCGTCTGGTGGTGGTGGAGAGGTTGTGTTTGTTGTCGTTCCAGCGGCCGTCGTTGCGCATTTCTCCGGCGTTTTCGGTTCCGGAGTTATTGGGTTCGCCGGGGGCCCAGACGAGGTAATCGGTATCGACTCCGGCGATCTGGGCTCCGTTGGTGCCGCTGCCGCCGGTGGTGCCGGACCATTCCCAGCCGACCTGATTGGAGCCTTGTTCGGCGTTGTTGTCGTTGAGGCCGATCCAGATATTGGAATTGCCGGAGGCTGGGGTCAGGGCGGCGGCGAGGGCGACGAAGGTATTTTCGTCTTCGCTGCTGATTTGGACGAGATGGCCCAGGGTGGTGTTGCCGGCGAGCGCGGGGAGACCGGAGGACTGGGCTTCGGCGGCTTTGGCGGCGGTGTCGGCGGCTGCCCATGTGGCGGCGGTGGTGACGACGCGGTAGACGTTCCATGTTCCACCTGGTCCGTAGGGACCGGTCCAGATCTGGGAGTGGGCGGGTGAGGCAGCGGCGAGCAGCAGGGCTGCAAGGTATGGTTTTCTCATGTGGGGGTGAGGGAGGTGGTTCCCGCGCGCGGTCGCGGGATTGATGGGGGCAACGCCTGGAATTCCGGGGGGGAGCAGGCGCTTGCGGATTGGTTTTAGGATTAACCGGGGATTGCTGCCAAGAAAAATCGGCATGAGAGTCGCCTCAGAAACCCCTGAGGCGGGGGTTCCTGTGGTTCCCTGCGGATGGCAGGTTCAGCCGAGGAATTTCCCTGGGTTTAGGAGGGAGAGGGGGTCGAGAGCGTTTTTGAGAGTGTGGTGCAGCTGCTGGGAGGCAGGGGAGATGGCGCTGGGGAACCAGCGTTTTTTGGCGAGGCCGATGCCGTGTTCGCCGCTGATGACGCCGCCGAGGCTGAGGACGTGGTGGAAGAGATCGTCGAGGGCGGCGTCGGCCTTTTCCCGCTGGGCGGGGTCGTTCATGTCCGGGACCATGATATTGACGTGGATATTGCCATCGCCGGCGTGGCCGAAGCAGGCGATGGGGAAGCCGCAGCGGGACTGGAGAGACGAAGCGAAGTCGACGAGGTCGACGAGTCGGCTGCGTGGGACGACGATGTCCTCATTGAGTTTGGTGAGGCCGGTGTGGCGCAGGCTGTAGGAGAATTCGCGGCGCATCTGCCAGAAGGCTTCGATTTCCGGTTCCGTGGTGGCGGGTTTGAGGGAGACGGCACCGTGGCTGCGGAGGAGGGCGGTGACGCGGCGGAGTTCGGCGGTGACGCCTTCGGGGGGGCCGTCGAATTCGGCGAGGAGGTGGGCTTCGCCTGGCGGGATGCGGTCAGGGCCGAGGTATTCTCTTGCGGCGTTGAGGGTGAAGCTATCCGTGATTTCGAGGGCTGAGGGGAGGTGGCTGCTGGAGAGGATGATCTGGACGGCGGAGGCGGCTTCGGCGAAGGTGCGGAAGGTGGCTCCGAGGATGGCGCGGGCTTTGGGGTGGGGGATGATGCGGAGGGTGATTTCGGTGACGATTCCGAGCATTCCTTCGGATCCGACGAAGAGGCTGGTGAGGTCGAAGCCCTGGCGGTTTTTGTGGCAGCGTCCGCCGGCATGGATGATGGTGCCGTCCGGGAGGACGGCTTCGATGCCGAGGACGTAGTGTCTGGTGACACCGTACTTGAGGCAGCGTGGGCCGCCGGCGTTGGTGGCGACGTTGCCGCCGATGGAGCATTCCCTGAGGCTGGCGGGGTCCGGGGGGTAGTACCATCCGAGTTTGCGGACTTCCTCCTGGAGGGTGGCGGTGATGACGCCGGGTTGGACGATGGCGACGCCGTCGGCCGGGGAGATTTCGCGGATCTGGTTCATCCGTTCCATGGCGAGGACGATGCCGCCGTGGAGGGGGACACAGCCGCCGACGTAGCCGACGCCGCCGCCGCGCACGGTGACGGGGATGCGGTGCTGGCTGGCGAGTTTCATGGTGGTGCTGACATCTTCCGCGGATTCCGGGAAGACGACGGCATCTGGTTCGTGGGAGGCGAACCATTTATCGGCGGCGCAGCGGGCGCGTTCGGCGGG
>CAZSDE010000218.1:0-2631 GCA_964605435.1 uncultured Akkermansia sp. | reverse complement strand
AGTTCATCAATCCATTTCATGGGATCAGGACTAGAGGGGGACTTCGGTGTAATCCAGGGCCCATTCCTTCATGCAGCGGACGCGGAGCGGCCTGATGCGGTAGATGATGAGGTCGGGATTTTCCGGAGAGCCGAGGTAGCGTCTGAGGAGGGGGTTGGAATTCCAGATTTCGGCGAGCAGATCCGGGTCGGCGAGGATTTCGGCAGTGCCTGTGATGCGGACCTGGTCGTGATTGCTGTCGAGGTAGCAGAGTTCGACCGATGGGTTTGCGGCGATTTCGGTGGTTTTGCCGTAGCGGCGGAGGTTGGCGATGTAGACGGTGAAGTTATCGACGCGGACTGGGGAGACTGGGCGGAGGCGTGGCTGCGATCCATCCATGGTGGCGAGCATGGGGAATCTGGCATTGGCGATGATGCGGCGTGCGAAGTCCGCGGGTTGGTCGATGGGGCTGGGGTGGTTCATGGGGATGGGGAGCGGTGGCTGGGGTAGAGGAGATTGACAGAGGAAAGGCGGGATGGGTTCACGGGTGTGCGGGGCTTGCGGGGAGGGCGGTGGAACGTGTAGGAGGGGAAGATGAAGACGCTGCTGCTGCTTTCGCTTTTCACATCTGCGGTCTGGGCTGGTGACTGGTTGTCGTGGCGTGGGCCGCAGCACGATGGGACCGCGCCTGGGGCGAAGCCGCCGGTGAAGTTTGATGAGAAGACGAATCTGAAGTGGAAGGTTGAGGTGCCGGGGAGCGGGGCATCGACGCCGATTGTGAGTGGCGGCCGGGTTTTCGTGCAGACGGCGGTGCCGACGGGTCGGAAGGTGGAGGGGGCGAAGCCTGCTGCGGAGGAGGGGGCTGGAGGGGGCGGCCGGCGCGGGGGCGGCCTGAGGGGGATGGATCCGGTGGAGGAGTACCGTTTTGCGGTGCTTTGTCTGGATCGGGAGACGGGGAAAGTGCTGTGGGACCGGACCGTGCGGGAGGAACTGCCGCATGAGGGGCACCATCGGGACCATGGATTTTCGTCGCATTCACCGGTGACGGATGGCGAGCATGTCTATGCGTGGTTCGGGAGCCGTGGGCTCTACTGTCTGGGGATGGATGGGACGGTGAAGTGGTCGAAGGATCTGGGGAAGATGAGGACGCGCAATGCGTTTGGGGAGGGTACCTCGCCGGCGCTGAGCGGAGACGTACTTGTGGTCAACTGGGATCATGAGGGGGAGGATTTCGTAGCGGCGTTCCATCGGTCTGATGGTCGGGAGCTGTGGCGTCAGGCGCGGGACGAGGAGACCACGTGGACGACGCCGCTGATTGTGGAGCATGGAGGGAAGCGACAGGTGGTGGTGGCGGCGACGAAGCGGATCCGGAGTTATGATCTGGAGACTGGGCGGGAGATCTGGTCGTGTGGCGGGCTGACGGGGAATGTGGTGCCGACGCCGGTGGCGGCGCATGGGGTGGTGTATGCGCTGAGTGGGTTCCGCGGGGCGGCGCTGCTGGCGATCCGTCTGGGAGGGAGCGGGGATCTGACGGAGACGGAATCCGTGCTGTGGCGGCATGAGAAGCGGACTCCGTATGTGCCGTCGGCGGTGCTGGCGGGAGGCAGGCTGTACTTTCATTCCGGCAACGACGCGTACCTGAGCATTCTTGATGCGAAGGACGGGCGGGTGCTGCTGGAGGCCGAGCGGATTCCCGGGATGTCCGGGATTTATGCGTCGCCGGTGGCGGCGGGAGGGCATCTGTATTTCACCGGCCGGGATGGGGTCGTGGTGGTGGCGAAGCAGAGTGACCGTCTTGAGGTGGTGGCGACGAACCGGTTGGAGGAAGCCTTCGAGGCATCGCCGGCGGTGGCAGGAAACGAGATTTTCCTGCGTGGGCACCGTGCGGTGTATTGTTTTGCGGAAAAGCCCTGAAGCGGGGGAGGGCGATCAGGGAATGGTACTGGATTCCGCGGCGGCGGCGCGCTGGCGGTTGAGCCAGACTTTGGCGGCGGCCTTCATGCGGGAGAGCACGTAGTAGACGGTCTGGCTGCGGAGTCTGACGAGGTCAGCTCCGATGATGAGGGGGACGAAATCGGCTGGGGCGTCGACGACCTGCTGGGGGGAAGCGCCGTGGAATGCCCTGCAGAGGATGGTAGTCATGGCGCGGGTGAGGGTTTGCACCTGTGGGCCGAGGGAGATGCGGAAGAGGCAGCCGTGGGTGGGGTCGACGCGGAGAAAGACTCCGACGGTATCGGTGCATTCCTCGTCCTTGCGGATGTCTTCGAGGTCGAACGATTCGCCTTCCTGCGGGGCCTGGCGGCTGGCTCCGTCGGCGAAGCTGATGAGCATTTCGCGTCGTTCCGATTCCGGGAGACCGCTGCAGAGGTCGATGATGTCCTTGAGGGGGGGAGGGTACACGGCTGGGTCAGGAGTTGGAGCGTTCGATGGGGGAGCGGACCATATTTCCCCATTCTGTCCAGCTGCCGTCGTAGTTGCGGACCGAGGGGAAGCCGAGGAGGTGGGTGAGGACGAACCATGTGTGGCTGCTGCGTTCGCCGATGCGGCAGTAGGCGATGATGTCGTCGTTTTGTTTCAGGCCGAGGCCTGAGCTGTAGATTTCGTGGAGTTCGGCGGCGGATTTGAAGGTGCCGTCCGGGTTGGCGGCGGTGG
>CAZSDE010000217.1:0-6353 GCA_964605435.1 uncultured Akkermansia sp. | reverse complement strand
GGCGGAGGGTGGAGTGGGCGCGCTGGGGGGGGGGGGGGCATGGGGAGGGGCTGGAGGGGGGGGGGGGGGGGATGGTGGTGCCGGTGGGCGACGTGACGGCGAGGGATTCGCCTGAATTGTCGAGGTGGCCTGAGAATTCGCCGAGGATGGGCCATGAATTTCCGTAGCGGGACGACCATGCGGAGCGGTTGCTGACGATGACCGTGCTGGCCCCTGGGGGGAGCCAGTTGTGGAGGCCCTGTGGGGAGGTGAACGAGATGGCTCCGGAGATCTGGAGGCCAGTGAGGTCGAGTGGGGTACTGCCTGTGTTTGTGAGGCGGATGAATTCGAAATTGTCCGGGAGGAAGCCTGCGGCGGTTTCCTGCGGGTTGGTTGGGGGTGGGCGGTAGAGGATTTCCGAGATGACGAGGGAGGAAGGTGATGGGGTGGTGGCACCAGGGAAGAAGTGGAACGTGGATGGGGCGCTCCAGCGGGAGCCATTGGGAACGGTGCCGGAGCCGCCGCCGGATTGGGTGGGGGGATCCGAGGCTGGGTTGCCGTGGAGGGTGCGGGCCGTGATGGTGGTGGGGGCCGTGAGGGTAAGCGGAGTTGTCCACGGTCGGGCGGAGGGAGAGAAGTCAGGGGATTCCGTTTCCGGTTTTCCGGCGGCGAGCGTGGCCTGGAAGAGGAAGTCCGAGCTATTGAGACCGTAGTTGAGTCCGTGGACGGCGAGGAGGTTCTGGCCGGCGCGGAGCAGGGGGAGGGCGGCGGTGATATTGTGGAGGGTTTCCTGGATGGCCGTGGTGTCGGGTGTGGTGGCCCGGGCGGCGGAATTCCATGTCAGCGGGGTGGCTGGGTAGCCCTGGGGAGGGTTTGAGCGGGCGACTTCCGATCCATTGAGGAAGGCGACGAAGCCGTCGTCCGAGCGGACGCGGAGTGAGAGGAACGAGAGGCCTGCGAGTTGTTCGGCGGTGGCGGCGAAGGCGATGCGGAGGCAGCAGCTCTGGTTCACGGCGAGCATGGAATTCGAGGAATCGTTGGGAGGCACCTTGTTGGCCGGGGTGCTCCAGCGGAGGCCGATGAAGGGGAGGAAGCTGACTGAACCCGCGGCGGTATTGTCGTCGTATCCGGCTCCGCAGATGCTGCCTTGCGGATTGCTGTGCCATGTGGCGTCGCTGAAGTCGTCCGTATGGTCGCCATTGCCGTTGAGGTCGGCTCCGCGCCATGTGGTTCCCCATGAGGCGAACTGCGAGGATGTCGGCACGATCGCGCGGAGCGGATGCCGGGTCGGGATGAAGGTGACGGTTGGTTCCGGGGAACCGTGGGTCGTATCGAGGGCGCGGGGGTCGGACCCGTCTGTGGTGTAGTAGATGGTTGTGCCTTGTGAGGAGAAGCTGGGGGAGGTGAGCGAGAGGCTGGCTCCGATTGGTATTGGTCCGCTGGGGATCGAGGCTTCCGGTGGGCGGGTGAACTGGCCGTCCATGAAGGCGAGGCGTGATGTCCACCATTGGCCGAGCCAGCGGATTTCGCCCGCGTGGGTGCCATCGGTTCCGGGGGTTGAGGGGTGGGCTGGGCGTGGGTTGAAGCCTGAGTTGGCCCAGCGGGTCTGGTTGCGGCTGACGGGCGATGACGTCATGCCCGGGGGCAGGGTGGGCGGGTTGAGCTGGGCGGCGAGATTGCCGATGAGCTGGAGGACGCGGTCCGAACGAAGCGGGCCCGTGCGGAGTTCGGTGTAGCGGTCGATCCATGACTGCCAGAAATTGCTGTCGCGGAACATTTCCGCGTACCATGGAAAGTGGAAGAAATCGGTTCCGAGGTCGCCGCCTTCCCCGCGCCATGTTAGCGGGTTGAGGTCGCGTCCGTCTGCCGAGCCCATGGAGCGGTCGAAGTCCCAGAGCGGGCCCGGGGCGAGACGGCCGTCGCGGGATTTGCCGAGGTAGGCGCTCAGGCGGAGGGCGTCGACATTTTTGGCAGCGGTATTGAGAAGGTGGTGATCGATGGCGGCGGCGGGGTCGAGGAATTTGGCGTAGCCATTCTGCGGGTGCCAGAAGTCGCGGGCGTTGAGGGCGGCCCACATGGCATTGAGGTAATTGGTCATCCATGTGCGCTGGGCGGCGGTGACCATGAGGGCGGGATTGGGCGAGCGTTCGCGTGGGTAGACCCAGCCGAGGAGTTGTCCGGCAGCGGAGAGGCCGGCATCGCCGGGGTCGAGTCGGTCGATTTTGAGGATGTAGCCACCGCGGACATTGGGTTCCTCGTTGTCTGCGGGGGAAATTTTCTCGACATTGACGCGGTCCTTGTCGCGGTCGATTTTCTCCATGAAGCTGTAGATGCCGCTGTAATCCGGGCCGGTGAGCGATCCGCTGATGGTGCCTGCGAGAGTGCTGTGGAAGAGTTCGACGAGTCGGGAACGTGGGGCGTAGCGGCCGCAGCGGCGGCTCAGTTCATAGATGAAGTCGTTGCGGATGAGGGAGCGGTCGAACTGGAAAGGCGCGTGGAGGATCCAGTCGGATTCCGGGGGCATGCCGAGGGGTGCGATGGGTAGGTCGGCATTGTTTTCGTCCCATGATTCCATGGAGAACGAGTATTTGGCGGCGGAGAGGGTGGAGGAACCTCGGCGTTCGAATCGGCCGTATCCGGCGAGAGACGGTGGGTGGGAGAGTCGGGCGAGGCCATCGGGACCGGGTGCGAAGATCATCCATGAGCCTTCGCGGCTTTCGTCGGTGGTGGGCAGCGGGCCGGGTTGCCAGAAGTGGGTGACGACGATGGGGAGGTTGGAAGTGAACTGGGCAGCGCTGGCGTTGATGGCGAGGTAGGTTTCGCTCTGGAGCGGGCCGTCGGGTCGGCCTTGTTCGAAGGCGCGGGCGCGGAGGCGGGCGCTGGCCGAGAGGGTGATGGGCTGGGTGTAGCGGGTGGCACCGGTGGAGGGGACGCTGCCATCGGTGGTGTAGCGGATGGTGGCGGTGGGTGATGGGTTAGAGAGGGTGATGGTGAGTGAGCCGGGGGAAGGGAAGGTTGCCGAGCGTGGGGAGAAGGAGACTGGGTCCGCGGGAGCTTCTGCGGGGTTATTGGCGGTGCCCGGGGAAGGGGTGCGGAAGGCGGCGTAGCGCCGCGAAGGGGAAGTGGAGACGACGCCCCATGAGATGTCGGCCTGCTGTGGGGGGTAGGGTGCGAATTCCGAGACGATGGCTCCGGTGGCATCGCTCAGGGCGAGGTATTCACCGGCCGAGGCGATGCTGAAATTTGCGTGCAGGGGGGAACCCGCGATGCGGCGGTTCTTGCTGCTGGCGAAGACGACGAGGTAGCCGCCGGGCGGCAGGGAAATGGCGGGGAACGACCATTTCTCCGGTTCCGAGGGAGTATCGGTGAGGTGGCAGCCGCTCAGGGAGTAGGGCTGACCATTGGGATTGAAGATTTCGATCCAGTCGCTGCGGTCGCCGTCTTCATCGGTTATGCCGCTGGTGTTTCTGGCGAGGAATTCCGAAATAAAGGGGGCCGCGGGTCGGGCGTGCAGGGGTGCGGTGCAGGTCAGAGCCAGCAAAAGCAGCAGGGCTGGTCCGTAGCCATTCATCTTTACAGCGAATCATAATGGAGGGCTGAGGGTAGCGTCAATGGGCGGGGTGTTCACGGTATCTTCATGCCATGGCGTGGTTTCCGGGCAAAACAAAACCCCCGCGTCCATGGCCGGCCTTGAGGGTCGGTGGACGCGGGGGCGGGGAAGCCGGAACCGTCCGTGGAGGGACGGCAGTCCGGTTCGGTCAGGGTTGCGCCGGGGCGAAGGCCGCGAGGGCGGTCAGCATTTCGTCAGCGATCGGCTTCACCTTATCACCCACGACTGGGAGGGCGAGGACGGGCTGGATGGCTTCGCGGAGCTTGGCGATGAGCGGGCTGATCTGGGAACCGACGACGGCCTGGGCGGCGGCGGGCATTTTGGACCAGAGGGCCTTGAGGCCGCCGAGTTTCGCGGTGAGTTCCTGGAGTTTCGGCAGGGCGGCGGTGGCCGAGGCTTCGTCCTTGATGGTGCCGATCGCTTCGGTGGCGGTGCTGAGGATGTTGCTCAGGTCGCCGGTGAAGGCGGTGGAGTCCGTGACGGCGGCGGCGGCACCGGCGACGGCGTCCTTGGCACCCTTGGCGGCGTCGGCCGCCTTGTCGACGGCCTTGTCAGCCTTCGAGCACATTTTGGGGAGGAGGAAGAGGGCGGCACCAGCGATGAGCAGGGGGATGAGGAATTTGCCAATGGAAGACGTGGCTTTCTCGGCCTGATGCGTGGCCTGCTGAGCTGCGGCGGTCGCGGTGCGTGCGGCAGCCTGGGCGGCCCCGGTGGCGGCGGAAGCCGCCTGCGAGGCGGCCCCGGTGGCGTCGCCGAGGAAGTTCGAGCGGCCCGGAACGGCGGAGCCAAGGAGGCTGCCGAGGCCGGAGGGGAGGGCCGAAGTGATGTTCGACTTCTGGCCGAGCAGCATGTTCGCGATGCCGCCCGCGTCGAGACCGCTGGAAGCTTTGCCGACGGCTCCGAGGACGACCGGGGTGAGCATGCCGAGGAGCTTGCCGCTGCCGCTGTCGCCGAGTCCGGTGAATTTGCCGAGGGCACCGGCGATGGCACCGAGGCCCGAACCACCGAGCAGGGAGGAGAGCGGGTTGGAGGAACCGACGCCGGTTTCCGCACCGGAGCCGAGGAGGCCTCCGATGTTGTCGAGCAGGCCGGAGTCCTGTTTGCCGAGGATGGAAGCGAGCAGTCCGGCACCTTCGGGTTTGGAGGCCGCGCCCATGAGGCCGGCGAGGATGGAGGGAACCGCGGCACCGACGGCCTTGCCGGCCTGGTCCTGTCCGACTCCGAGGAGGGAGGCGATTTTGCTGATGGTGTCGCCGCTGCCGAGCAGCTTCATGATGATTTCGATGATGTTCATGTTCTTGTGATGGTTCGGGTTAGTGAATCGCTGACGGCGGAGGCCTGACAACTTGCGGGGGGTGTACACGGCACTTTGTCAGGAGGCAATCCCTAAATCCTGACGGATTCGGGCGGGGCATGGCCGGGTGGATCGCCGGGTGGAAAGGGCTTTGAGGGCAAGGGAAGACCGTGTATGCATCAAAGAGCCGTGGGGCTGACGAAACTGCGGCGATGCAATCCACCTATCTGCAACAATGGCGACCATTCATTATTCCGGACCGAACCGAGAAGCTCTGAGGGCAGAGGAAAGTCAGATGGCGGCGCTGGTGGCGTCGGGCGAGGTGACTGGGGAGACCCTTGTCTGGAGGGAGGGGATGCCCGACTGGCGGCCGCCGCGGCAGGTTCGTCCGGATCTGCTGGGCCGCGGGGCTGGGCGGAGTGGTCCGCCCCCGCTGCGGGCGCCGCGGGGGACGCATGAGATCGATTACGAACTCTTCGGAAGCGAGATGCAGATTGTGGAGATCGAGCTGGATCCTGGCGAGACGGTGATCGCCGAGGCTGGCTCGATGAATTACATGGACAGTGCGATCGGCTTTGAGACGAAGATGGGGGATGGATCGTCGCCGTCGCATTCGTTCTGGGACCGGATGAAGCAGGTGGGGAAGCGTGTGTTCACTGGAGAGAGCCTCTTCATGACGCACTTCACGAATCATGGGACTGGAAAGAAGCGGGTGGCGTTTGCGGCTCCCTATCCTGGAAAGATCATTCCGCTGGAACTGTCGGAATGGGGAGGGGAAGTGATCTGTCAGAAGGATTCGTTTCTCTGTGCGGCCATGGGAACACAGCTGGGCATTGCCTTCGCGCAGCGGCTGGGAACCGGATTGTTCGGGGGCGAGGGGTTCATTCTGCAGAAGATCACCGGCAGTGGCCGCGCCTTCATTCATGCCGGTGGCCATGTCATGAAGAAGGAACTGAAGGGAGAGACGCTCATTGTGGACACCGGCTGTCTGGTGGCGTTCACGAAGGGAATTGAATATGACATTCAGCGGGCCGGTAATCTGAAGAGCATGGTGTTCGGCGGTGAGGGATTGTTCGTGGCCACCCTGCGCGGCGAAGGCACCGTTCTGCTGCAGAGTCTGCCCTTCTCCCGGCTGGCCGACCGCGTCCTCGCGAATTCGGCGGGCGCAGCGCGGAATGACCAGGGCTCAGTGCTGGGGGGACTGGGGAATCTTTTCGGAGACTGAGGGATTCGGGTCTGACGCCGTCCGGGGGAGGGGCGGGCGGGCATGGAATCCGGGTGAACCCGAGGGGAAGTTACGGACACCGAGCCAGAACGATAACCACGTCGGATCGAGCAGCAGGTGCCGGCAGGAGAACACCATTCTCCGGGCATGGAGCCGGGAAAACCCGGCGCAGTCGTCGCACGTGTCCACCGCGCGGAAATCGCCCGGCTCGACTGGTCCGCCGTGGACCTCGACCGCCGCATCAT
>CAZSDE010000216.1:0-6371 GCA_964605435.1 uncultured Akkermansia sp. | reverse complement strand
GGGCGTTTCGGCGGCCCGCAATGCGGGGGCGGCGGCGGCCCGGGGCGCGTGGCTGATGTTCATAGATTCGGACGTGAAGGTGCCCGGTGATCATGTGGCGGCAGGCTGTGCCGTCATGGAGCGCCATCCGGATGCGGTGGCGGCGTTTGGTTCCTACGACGACGATCCTGCCGATGCTGGATTGGTGTCGCGTTACCGGAATCTGCTGCATCATTTCACGCATCAGCGGGCGTGCCGTGACGCGGTGACTTTCTGGGCTGGCTGCGGCATGGTGCGCCGGGAGGTGCTGCTGGCGCTGGGTGGGTTTGCGGGGGAGTACCGCCGACCCTCCATTGAAGACATTGAACTGGGCTACCGCATGAGTGAAGCCGGATACCGGATTGTGCTCGATCCGGCCTGGCAGGTATGCCACCTCAAGAAGTGGAGGTTTGGCAACATGGTCCGGACGGATGCGGTGGAGCGGGCTTATGCGTGGACGCGGCTGGTGCTGGCGGGTCGGCGTGGGTTCCGCAGGGATCTGAACACCGATCCGGGATCCCGCGTCAGTGCCGCGGGCAGTGCGTTGGCGGTGGGTTGCTTGGCTCTGGCTCCATGGTGGCCGGGCGGCGGACTGGCGGCTGCGGTGCTGGCGCTGTCGGTGGTGTGGTTTCTCAACCGTAGCTTCTATCGCTTGCTGCACCGGCGCGGCGGGTGGCGTCTTGCTGCAGCGGGCGCGTGGCTGCACATCGTCTACTTTCTCTGCGCGTTCAGTGGATTTGCGGTGGCCTGGTGGGTAACGCTCCTTGGGCAGAGGGGCGTGTCGGCTGCGGATCCCTGAGTCATTCCTTCCTGTGCAGATCGGTCCACAGCCATGCGGCGGAGGCGAGGGGGACCAGGAGGGTCAGAGCGGCAAGCGTGTCATTCCGGAGCATGATGCCTGCGGGCATGAATGCGGTCGCGGCAAAGGCGGTGGTCATGGTGATGGCCGTGTGCGTGGGCCGGGCGAAGCAATGAGCAAGGGTGACTGCCAGCAGCGGGAACAGAATGAGATTGTCGTAGTGACGGTGGTAGAAGAGGGTATAGGCCAGCAGGCCGCAGAAGCCTGCCGCGGGCAGGAGGGAGAGCCGGTTGCGCAGCCATGCGGAACCGGCTGCAGCGGTCGTTAGCAGGGAGATGCCGATGCCGATGGCTGAAGCGCTGCGGGGCGGCATGCCGGTCCATGAGACCCATAGTCCGGCCGCATAGGGCTGGACCATGAACCCTAGTTTTTCCCGTGCCGGACTTGCAGAGAAAAACGCGAACGGAGAAACACCGGTGTGCCAGAGGGCCCATGCGGAGAGCGTTACCAGAAGCATCCCGCCCCAGAGCAGGCCTCGCCATTGCCGCTGGAGGGGAAAAAGCATGGCAAAGGGAAGGGCGATGTGCGGCTTGATCATGGCGAGAGCCCAGCAGAGTCCCGCCGCCGTGGGCCTGTTCTTCTGGAGAAACATTACCTGGAGGACCAGCAGGCCCATGCAGGGAATGGTGAACTGTCCCTGCGAGAATGCGGTGCTGTTTCCGGAGAAAGCGAGGGGAAGGGCGAAGAATTGCCATGGTGCCAGAGCAATTCGACTTCCGGCGAATGCTGCACGGCCCTGCCATGCGAGTGCGGCGAAGGCCACGAGTGACAGTGACTGGATGATGACGCGGCGGGTGGCGACATGGTCTGTCCAGAAGAAAGCCTTCATCATGGGGAATGCATAGGGCGGGTAGACGGAATGCACCGGTGCCCGTTCTTTGCCGGGGATGGCTAGCCTCCGGTTGGGGTAGATTCCTTTGGCATAGGATGCGTATTCCTTTGCGCGGTCTTGGTAATCGCCGTCGCGGCCGTGCCAAGCCAGCACCGTGCCATTGCCAGTATAGGCAATTCCGAGCAGGAGCAGGAGGACCGAAGCGATGCGCAGCAGTATGTGGGAAGGCATGGGCTTCAGGATGCGGCCAGACTGTCGGAATGGATGACCGGGAGGGGGTAGCGAGAACGGCTGCGTTCGCAATGGTGCTGATTCACGCTGCGGGTGACTCTTCGCTGGCGAGAATATCCGTGGCCTGCCGGTCCGGGAGCACCTGTTCCTCATGGTAGGAACGCTCGGTATTGACCTGCCATGGGTCTTCGGTTTCCCGGCCGAGCTGGCGCAGGGCGGCGTGGTAGCCTGCGAGCATGGAATGATCCTGGTTGTTGTAGCGGTGCATGCCGTTGCGTCCGGCGCTCTGCAGGGTAGGCGACAGGGAGAACCACTTGCTGAGTGTATCCACATGTGCCCGGTAGGCGGCATCGTAGACCGGGTAGGCATTGAGTTCCCGGATGACGTGGCCTTCGGTTCCGATGTCCTCTGCGCGTGCCAGTCCGAGTTTTACGATTTCCTGTCGTGCGAGCGTCACGAGGTCCGCGTCCGGCATGTTCCAGAGATCGTCGCCGCGTGAGCAGAAGTATTCCATGCCGAGGGTGGTTCCCGTGCCTGGGGCGATCATGTCGGGCGACCAGTTGCGGAAATTCTGGATGCGGCCGACTCTGGCGCTGGGTGCGTGGATGTAGATCCAGTTGTCCGGGAAGATATCCGGGCGGCGGCAGGTGAGGGCTACGATGAGGAAGTCGCGGTAGCGGAGACCCGCGGCGGCGGAGCGGATTTCCGGCGGGGGTGATGGTTCGAGGTTTCGGACGAGAACCGACAGAGGAATCGACGAGATGAAGTTCCGGCAGCGTATGGTCTGGGTGCGTTTTCCGGTTTCGACATCGACTGCGGAGACCCTGCCATGATCATGGTGGACCCTGACGACGCGGGCATTGGTGACGACGCGTCCACCCATGGCGGTGACCTTGGCGGCGGCGGATTCTCAGAGCATGCCGGGTCCGAGGCGGGTGTAGTCGAAGGTGGTGATGAGGGATTTGACGTTGCCGGTATTGCGCAGGGCATTGAGCACGGCGCTGACGAAGCTGAGGCCGTGGATGCGCTGGGCGGCCCAGTCGGCTCGGATTTCCGTGCAGGGGATGCCCCAGACTTTTTCCGTGTAGGTCTTGAAGAACGTGCGGTAGAGGCGGTCGCCGAAGCGGTTGCGGACCCAGTCCTCGAAGGAATCCTCCGGGTGGCGCGGGCGGATTCTTGCCATCACGTAGCTCGCGAGCATGCGGAAGCTTTCGACGACCCCGAGATTGCCGACGGTGTTGAGGATGCGGAGGGGATACTGGTAGAAGCGGCCGCCGTAGTAGATGCGCGACATGCGGGGCACCTGCTGCATGGGTGCGTCCATCATTTCCTTCCAGAGCTGCTCTACGAGGGTACTTTTCGTGAAGAAGCGGTGACCGCCGATGTCGATGCGGTTGCCGTTCCACTGATGGGTCCTCGAGATGCCGCCGATTCACGGGGAGGCCTCGAGCACGAGTGGCGCAGTTCCGTTTCTGGCGAGGGTGAAGGCAGCCGTGAGACCGGCGGGTCCGGCACCGGCCACCACGGATGGCCATTCGTCGGGGAGTGGGAGAGAGGAGGAATCGGTCAAGGCGGGAATCGGGCTAGAAGAAGACTACGGGCGCAGTTTGCTCAGTTTCAGGGGATGCCGGGATCACGTGGATTGTCCAACTGAAATCACCAGGGAAAGTAATCAGCGGCTGCGCAGCAGTTGCCAGCAGGCGGCGGCTTCGCCGGCGCACCATGCGGAGACCGCAGGGATCTGGAGGGGAAGGGTGGCGGCGAACCTGCCGAGACGGCGAGCCCGGGCGCACAGCAGGGCGGTGCGGGCTAGTACGGCAGCCACGGCAAGCGGGGCTGAGAAAACCGCCGTCAGCAATCTGGCCGTGTTCCATCCTTCGTGCCGGGCGCGTTCCCGTCCGAATTCGCGTCCCCGTTCGAAGCGTTGTGCGAGCATTTTCCAGCGGAAGTCATCGTCCTGATCGAAGACGACGGCTGCTGCGTGGAAGTACGGAGACATGCCGGCATCGGTGGCCCGCCATGAGATGGTGGCGTCTCCGCACATGAGGTTGCCGTCCAGCGGACCGATGGTCTGCCATGCGGTCCGTGAGATGGAACAGTTTCCGGTCGCGGCCACTGCAACGGGCCGGGAAGGAAGGCCGAGTTGGTAGGGGGCATACTTGACGAGCTGCCATGTGGCCCCGCTGATGGAGGGATGGAGCACGTCGATGACGCCGCACACGAGGTGGTGACCGGCGCGGTGGGCCGCCATCAGTTCGCTGATCCAGTCGGGTGCGGGGCGGCAGTCTGCATCCGTGAAGACGAGGAATCCCCATCTGGCATGGGTGGCTCCTTCGTTGCGGGCGGCGTGCGGGAGGAGCCGGTGTGGGCTCTGGATGAAAATGACATCCTTGTGTCGGGAGGCGATCTCGGCGGTTTCCGCATCCTGCGAGCTGTTGACGAGGATGATCTCGAAGTTGCGGAAGGATTGGTGCTGGAGTGCGTCGAGGCAGGACTGGAGAAACGCAGCCGAATGGTAGGCTGCCACGATGACCGAGGCGGCTGGCGCAGGGGAACCGGGCACTGGCGTCATGGGATTCTGGGGGTATTCAGTTCCCAGTGGACGAAGCGTTCCTCGGCATCGCCCGCTCCGGCGAGACAACCGGAGGCTTCGCCGAAGGCAGCTGCGGTGTAGACGGGCCAGACGACTGGCAGGGCTGCGAGGAACTCGAGGAAACCGTGTTGGCGGGGCCAGAGGTCGCGCGTCAGTCTGGCGAGACGCAGGGGAGGAACGAGGATCGCGGCGGCTGCGGCGCGGGCAGTCCTTGTGAAGAGGTTCCACTGGGCGGCCGAGGCGCGCGCCGTTCCGAGTACTCTGACGTACTGGAAATTGGCAGCGCAGAGAGTGGCGAGGCCGGCGTAGCATCGGTGTGCGGCGGTGGCCTCCGAAGCCACCGTCATGGAGTGTCCGCGCGCCGTGATTTCCTGGTGCCAGTTGTAGTCGACGGCGAGGGTTTCCTCGAATGCGCTGCCGAGTTCCTCAAGGAACCAGCGTGCGTAGGAAACGTTGTTGCCGGCGAGGAAAGGAGCGGGGCCGCCGGGTTGGGGCTGGAGGAAGCGACCGTAGTCGGCCACGAGGGCGGCGCGCGACCACCATGAGTTCCGGCTGCCGTTGTGGAATGTGTAGCCGACGGCGGCCCAGCGGTGGCTCCGGTAGGCTGCGCTGAGGGCGGTGGCCCATCCGGGGTCCGGGCTGCAGTGGTCTTCCAGAAAGGCAATCACGTCGCCGGAGCATTCGCGGGCTGCGCGGGCCCGTGCGACGCGCCAGTACTGAGGCCATGGCCGCCTGATGTGGTGGATGTGGAAACCCGGAGGCATGCGCAGCGGCAGCGCACCGTCGCTGGCCATGTCGTACACGACCACTTCGAGTTCATCCGGGTGGCAGTTTTGCCGGGCGAGGGCGTCGAGCACGTCCTGTGCGTTTTCCCGGCTGGTGTCCACGAGCATGACCGCGGAAACGAGTTTCGGGGAGTCGTTGCGTTCCTGAGGCTGGGATGGTGCGGTGCTCATGGTGTGGGTTCAGGATGCAGGACCTGCCTTGGTGGGCTGGTACCCGCAGTGGGCAAAAAGCGATGCGTAGGACTGGTTCACCAGAGCGACGTCGGCTGCGCTGAGGGCGGAGTGATGGTTCCGTTGATCGCGCTGCCGCTGCTGATCGCGCCGGAGATGTTCCGCCAGGGCATCGAAGCCGGGAATGGACAGATGCTCATGGATCCCAGCGAGGACGGGAATGGGATCGTTCACGAGGTCCTCGTAGCGTACTTCGCAGAGGTTTTTATTCCCGATGAGTCCGCGTGTGGCGAAATAGGCATCGGCCATCCTTCCGCCGAAGGCCGCCAGCTCGGAGGTGCCGCGGCGTCGCAGGGCGTTCCATCCAGCGGATTTGTCGCGGCCTGCGTCCGTGGCCATGAGAGATTGGAAATGGCTATGGGGATGCCGGAAGATGGTGACGAAGCGGGCTTGTGGAAAGACCCTGAGGATCCATGGGATCGAGACGGTATTCGTGGGGGATTTGAAGAGGGCGGGGAGGCCGTGGACCATGGCCAGTTTGCGGGAGAAACGGCGGAAGGCTGTCTGCCATGGTGCCGCGAAGTGTTCCGGCATGGCTGGGCGGCAGGGGGTGTCGCGCACGGGGTTCCCGAAGATGGAATCGACTCTGATGCCGAAGCCAGTGAGGATGCCGATGGCGATGCTTTCCTCTTCCGGGAGTTCCCAGCCAGTCAGCACGCTGTCCATGGAGCGGCTCCGGGCCGGGTTGAGCCGTGTCATGAGCCGGTGCAGCCCGAGTTGCCGGATGGCGAGCAGGGTGTGCGGGTGGTAGCAGTCCGCCTTGCTGGCAAAGCAGAGCCGGGGATTCCGTGCGAGGAGCTGGTGCAGCATGCTGGTGCCGCT
>CAZSDE010000215.1:4294-6405 GCA_964605435.1 uncultured Akkermansia sp. | reverse complement strand
GCATCACGTCGACTTGGATTGGGAGCAACACCGCCATGAACACCATTTCGGGCAGGCCCAGTTCGTCCTTCGGAGCCGCCGGAACCTTGGGTTCGAAGAACCGGACCATGTCATAGGTCAGACAGCCCACGGCCCCGCCGGTGAAGGCGGGCAGGCGGGGATGCGGCACGGGCCGGAACGGCTTCATGATTTCCTCCAGTTCCGCGAGAGGATCGCTGGCCGCGCGGTACTGGCGGACTGCGCCGCCGCGTTCCGCCACCGTCATGTCGAGGCCTCGCGCAGTCACCACAAGCCGGGGATGCGCCCCCATGAAGGAATAGCGTCCGCTGAACCCGGTCAGTTCCGCACTCTCGAACAGAAACCGCGGAGCCCCGTCTCCGATTTTCTCGAAGGCGGACAGCGGTGTTTCGTAATCAGCGGTCAGTTCCACCCAGACCGGCACCATCGTTCCCCGGCCCGCGGACTCACGGAATTCCTCAAACGTCGGCTGCAGCGGTAGTTCTGACATGATCTGGCGGAAAAACCCGTGAGTGTGGGCTGGCCGCGCCCGTTGGCAATGGCAATCGCGCTTCCTCTGCCCCCGTCCCCACCGCTTGCACCCATGGCATTTTCCATGCTTCGTCACGTCCATTCATGCAGACGCTTGCCCGACCCGTGCGCCGCAGCCTCGCGGATTCCCCGGAGGAAGTCGCCGCTTCTCTGCGCCACCTTCCCGGCTTCGTCTGGCTCGATACAGCCGGACGTTGCCCGGAAACCGACCGCGACCATGCGGTTTCCCTGCTCACGGCCTGTCCGGCAGAAATCAGGCGCGGCCAGTTGCCGGATCTCGCCGGGCTTTCGGCGGAAATCCCTCCGCATGGGGAAATCATTGCCGACTGGGGCCTCCCGCTCGCGGGATGGTTCGGCTGCGTCGATTACGATGGCTCGTGGCAATTCGGCCGCTACCCTCACCTGCTCGCCTACCGCCATGCCACTGGCGAATGGTTTGAAACGGGCGACCTCCTCAGTCGGCGACGGCACCAGCCCGAACCGGCCGCGATCCCAGCCCTCGCATGGCAGGGAGATGCCACGGAGGAGGAATTCAAGACCATGGTCGCCGCCGCCCGCGAATACATTGCCGCCGGAGACATCTACCAGGTGAACCTCTCCCACCGCTTCCGCGCCGCATGGCCGGAGGGAGCCGACCCCTTCGCCCTCTACCTGCGGCTTCGCCAGCTCTGCCCGGCTCCCTACGCGGCCTACCTCGACCTCGGCGACCGCAACGTCCTCTCGGCTTCTCCGGAATCCTTCCTCCGCATGAGCGGCAGCAGCATCCGCACTCGCCCCATCAAGGGAACCCGACCCCGCAGCAGCGACCCCGTCGCAGACGAACGCGCGCGCCACCTCACGAGCCCCAAGGAACGCGCGGAACTCATCATGATCACCGACCTCCTCCGCAATGACCTCGGCATGGTCTCGGAATTCGGATCCGTCACGGTCACCGGTCTCCTCGAGCCGGAATCGTACGCGAATGTCCACCATCTCGTCTCCACGGTCCGCAGCACGCTCCGACCCGACGTTTCCCACGCCACCGCCCTCCAGAAGTGCTTTCCCGGCGGCTCCATCACCGGCGCTCCCAAGAAACGCGCCACGGAAATCATCGCTGAACTGGAACGCGTTCCCCGCGGCCTCTACACGGGAGCCATCGGCTACCTCGGCAGCAATGGCGAAAGCCAGTTCAGCATCGCCATCCGCACCCTCATCCTCGCAGACGGACAACTCACCTGCCACGCCGGCGCAGGCATCGTCGCGGATTCCGATCCCGCCGCGGAATGGCGGGAAACACTCGACAAGGTGTCGGCTCTGCTGGCCGCCGCTTCATGAAACCTCCGACCGCATGCCCGCGTCTGCGGTTTCGCTCGCTTTCCCATCCCTTTCCCCGTAAACTCTCTGTGAATTCCATCATGAAAAACCACTTCGTTCCCCGCCTCCGCATCGCCGCCCTCAGCGCTGCCGCTGCCATTGCCCCGCTCCACGCCCAGACGCCCGTGCCTGCCGGAACGGAGTCGGCCCACTTCAAGGCCGCGGCCCAGCACCTCGAAATCGGCGGCGGCTTCTTCGGCTACATGGAC
>CAZSDE010000215.1:0-4284 GCA_964605435.1 uncultured Akkermansia sp. | reverse complement strand
GCCGGGATCGCCCCCATCGCGGACCGCCTCCTCGCCCTCGCCCGCCAGCAACCGGGCGGCGAAAACATCCCGGAAGGCATCAAGACAGGCAAACTTCTCGAAGCCTCGGGCCTCGGTAGCCTCAAGGCGCTCGGCTTCAGCTCGCGCACGCTCGGAAAAAACCTCTTCCACAACCGCGCCATCCTCCTCACCCCCGGTGGCCCGCAGGGAATCTTCCGCCTCTTCGGCAAGGCCCCCGCCCCTCTCGAAGTCGCCGCCTTCGCTCCCAAGGACAGCGATGTGGCCTACCAGGGCGAATTCACCCTCAGCGCCCTGCGCGGCATCATCGAATCAGCCCTCACCGCAGCCGGCGATGACAACATGCTCGCCCAGTTCCGCGGCCTGCTCGACTTCCCCATTCCGCCACTCAACATGACGGCCGGCGAAGTGCTCGACAGCCTCAATCTCCGGGTCATGACGGCGGCCAAACTCGATGGCGACCGCAAACTCACGATCCCGGGCTCGCCCTCGGAAATCCCCGCCTTCAATGCCATGGTCTCCATCGACGGGCTCGACTTCATCATGGATTCCCTCCTCGTCTTCGCCCGGGAAACCGATGCCGTCACCGTCGAAAAAGGCGATGGCTTCAATATCGTGAAACCCGCGAACCCACTCCCCGCCGGTCTCGATTACTTCAGCCCCGCCCTCTACCACGACGTCAAATCCAAGAAGATCATCTTCACCACCCACGTCGATTACGCCCGCGCCGCCATCGCCGGAACCGACCGCCTCCGCGACAGCGCCGACTTCCAGAAGGCCACCGCCGGACTGCCCGCCGAAGCCAATGGCATGACCTACGCCAGCGAACGCTTCCTCAAATCCATGACCGCCCTCAGCAAGCAACTCATGGAAGATGCCCCCAAGGTCGAAGGGGCTCCCGCAAGCCAGCTGGCAGAGGAACTCTCCCGCCTCGCTGCTGAACTGACAGTCGTCCCGGATCAGGGAATCGCCGGTACCTACTCGCTCATCCCGGAAGGCATGCTCTTCCTCTCGAATACGAGCGAAAATCACAAGCATACCATCGCTCAGACGGCCGCCGTTCCCCTCGCCCTCATCGCAGGCATCGCCGGAGCCCAGGCGAATATCGGGCAGGCAATGGAACGCGCCCGCGGCGGCCAACCGGAAATGAACGAAGAGGAAGCGCCTTCAGACGATCCCGCCACTCCTCAGAAAACCGTCCGCAGCAACCTCCAGCAGATCGCCTTCGCCGCCCAGACATGGTTCATCGACAACCCGGACGCCAAGGAAGTCACCTACGAACAACTGGTCTCGGCCGAACTCCTCTTCGATATCTCGCCTGCCAACGGCGAATCGTACAAGGGCCTCACGCTCCAGCGCGCCGGTGGCCGACTCTCGGTCTCGCTCAAGGACGGCGACAGCGTCGGATATTCCTACCCCGCCGTCACGGACTGAACTCCGGAACCGCCGCGGACCATGCCACTGCACGGGCCCATCGCTCTCCGGATCTTCGCCGGATCACTGGCGGCTGCCACCGTATGCCTCGCCGCTTCATGGTTCCGCCGCGGCAGCCGACCGCTCGCCATCACCGGCGGCGGCTTCCTCGCCGTGGCTGCCTCGCTCTTCGCCCTCGCGGTCTTTCCGGAATTGATCGACTCGCGCTACCGCGACTTCCGGTCGCTCTACCACGGAATCCGCGAGGGCATGAACCGCAGCGAAGTCGATGCCCTCGTCCGCAGCCACTACCCGCAGAATGGCCAACGCACGACCCCCGCGATCTCCCAGCGGAATGACGAACTCCACTTCCACATGAACCCGGAACACCTTCCAGAACCAAACTCGGAATTGTTCACCCTCGTCTTCCAGCCGGACGGCCGCGTGGCCTCGAAATCGTACTCGGCAGATTGAAACCTTCCGATTTGATCCGCCATGCCGCCTGCCTGAGTTCCCTCAGGGCCCTCGAAATTCCCCCACGGTCCTCCGCCCGCTGAGAGCCCGCATCAGGGTCAGTTCATCAGCCGATTCCAGACCGCCACCCGCTGGCAATCCCTGCGCGAGACGGCTCACCACAATCCCGGGATGACTCCGGCGGATCTGATCGCTCAGATAATGCGCGGTCGCTTCGCCTTCCACGTCACTGCCAGTCGCCAGAATCACTTCCTCAACCCCCGCGGTCGCCAGACGTTCCATGAGCGACCCGATCCGGATGTCTTCGGGCCCGACATTGTCGAGGGGACTGATGCGGCCATGCAGGGCATGATAGAGCCCGTGAAAGGCTCCCGTCCGTTCCAGCGGAAGAATGTCGGTGCTTTGTTCTACCACGCAGATCTGCCGACGGTCACGCCCCGCATCCCCACAGATCCGGCAACCGGACCCAGCTCCCGCAAAGAATCCGCAGTCGCCGCACAGACGCACACCCGCCGCCGCCGCTGACAACGCCCCAGCCAGTTCCCCAGCCACTTCCAGCCTCGACCGCAGCAGCCACAGCGCGATCCGCTCGGCACTGCGCGGCCCCACCCCAGGCAGTCGCTTGAGCTGGCCGATCAAGGCACGGATTTCTTCAGGATACTCCAATCGGCTCACAGATTCCTCACCTTCTCGTGGCATTACGCGGGACGCCCCGGCGCGTTCCGGTCCCCCCGCGGTTCTTCTCTTCCTCGGCCATCCCCACCATCCTCTCGAGTACTGGATCGGGTCCCAGCAATCCCTTCCGCGCCTCCGCAAACCGCTGCAGCGCATCCTCTGCATGCCCCGCCCGCAACAGCATGACCGCATCCCGGAACGCATCACGGCGCGCCAGCGCTTCGCCGGACAATCCCCCGGACTGACCCAGCAGCTGGAACAATTCCACGGCCGCTCCCTCGGGGGGATTGACCACTTCCAGCGGCCGGTCCTCGGAACGCTCGGCCAGACGGTGCGCCGTGTCGTCGGTCAGAATCCGCGAATGGTATTCCCCATTGAGCAGGGCCAGCCACTTCGACCGATCGATGGCATCGCCAGCGACGGAATATCCATGCTCACCCAGCCCTGCCGTCAGGGTCCCGCAGGCTATCCCAATTCCCCATTCGACCGGATCCCGCTCGCGAGTCATCCACGAAGCCGCAAATTCCCGCAGCACATCGTCGATGGCCACAGCCGCCGCTGCCGCCGCATCGGCGGGATCTGCCACGGCGAGCGGCAACCCGAAAATCCCGCGTACCGTCCCTGGTTCGGCCTCGTCAGTCAGTGCCCCATGCTCCCGCAGCACGGCTGCCACCGCCCCCGCAAAGGCACTGTTCATCTTGAGAAACGCAGCCGCTTCCATCTGCCCACGCATGGCCGTCTCGTTGAGCACACGGCACGTCACTACCACTGCCTCCCGTTCGTCTGGCACCATCGCCGCGGCCCCGCCGGACGCATGAATCCGATCCATCACCCGGGCGGAAACACGCGACCGCAGCCAGCGCCGCCACACCGGCGGACGCACGGCCACCAATCCTCCAAAAATCATCCCCGCAAGAATCCCCACCACCACCCCCAGCGGTGGCCACACCACCCCATGCCGCGCCACCACCAGCGACTGCGTCACCGCCAGCAGCGATCCGGCCGCCGCCAGCAGCACCCGATGCCCCCAGCCATCAACCCGACTCCCCACCAGCGCCGCCACCAGACCACCCACCCCCCCGCCAGCGACCCGCCCCGGCCCCCCGGTCAGCCACGCCAACCCCCCCCGCATCCGCGGCAGCCATTCCCCCATCGGCAAACCCGCAGCCACTCCCCCTGCCACCGCCCCGCCCAGCAAAGACAGCACCAGCAGACCCCGCCGCGACGGCAGTGTCTTCCCGGGCAAACTGGCATGCAGATCACTCACTCGCACGCAGCGTAACTGCTTTTCCACACCAGACAACTGCTCACGCCACCCGCTTCCCGGATTTCCAGAAACCACCCCCGCCGGCCCTTCCCCTCTGCCCGCCGCCGCAAAGATTTTGCCTTTCGGCCCGATCCCATGTATCGGCCCGGACCATTGCCTTTCCTTCCATGCGATCCCTCCTCACCATCCTCGCCGCACTGCCGATTTTCAGTCTCACATCCACGCTGCCAGCCGCGGAACAGACAGTGGAAAAATCCACGGAAACCGCGCGGCATGCAGAACGCACGGTGGCCGGATGGAAGGTGCTCATTCACCCGGACCTGACCTCGCAGTCGACGGCAGCGACCGAGGAAGCTCTCACCCTGCTCGAAGGCCAGCTCAACGCGATCGTGAAGGATCTCCCCGCCTCGGTGGTGACTCGCCTGCGCGAAGTCCCG
>CAZSDE010000214.1:2276-6408 GCA_964605435.1 uncultured Akkermansia sp. | reverse complement strand
CGCCGCGGCGCGGGATGGCAGAAGGGCAGCGGCCGTTTCCTCCGGAGACATGCGGATGGCTTCAGTCGACGGCGGGAGTCCCGTCAGGGAAAAGTGAAGGCGTCGGACGAGTGTGCGTTCGTCAGCCTGCGGGGAAGGCGTCAGATTTTCCTTCGCAAGCCGGTCCAGAATGAAGAGATCGATGGCGTTGCGCGGCCATGAAGAATCCGACGGCGGCGGAATGGGCGATTGGATCGGCTGGAGCGACCAGAGATTTCTGCGGGAAGCGACGACTGCTGGAATGTCATCCTCCGCCGGCGCCGGGTGGGCAGCGAGCGAGGCGATGAGGAACAGGAAGGCAGCGCGCATGGTGGCGGGGTGGGGTCAGGGAAAGGACGGGTCGGGGTCGCCGTATCTTACAGCCGTGCAGCACGGGAGAACGAGACGACAGATTCTGGCAGCAGCCGGCGGCGGGTTTGGCGGGCTGGCGCTGCGGAGTCTCGGCATGCCTGCGAATCCGTGGCCGGCGCGGCCCGGACCGCGGCGCGCGCGGGCCAAGTCCGTGATCTTTCTGTTCATGGTGGGCGGACCATCGCAGATTGATACCTTTGATTACAAGCCCCTGCTCGCGAAACTGGACGGTCAGAAAGTGCCCGACAGTTTCCGGAAGGCTGTCGAGGCGACGAGGTTCCGGAATGTCTTTCATGGATGCAAGGACGAGGTCATGGCGAGTCCGTGGCAATTCCGGCAGCATGGTCAGAGTGGCCTGTGGGTGAGCGAACTCTTTCCGGAGACCGCGCGTCATGCGGACCGACTCTGCGTGATTCATTCCATGCAGGCCGACAGCAACAATCATGGACCCGCGAGCATTCAGCTGCACACGGGCGACATCAATGGAGGCAAAGCCAGTCTGGGTTCGTGGGTGACCTATGCGCTGGGGAGCGAGAACCGGAATCTTCCGGCGTACGTTCTCCTTTTCCAGGCCGGTCCGCTTGGTGGAGCGACCAATTACAGCAATGGATTCCTGCCGCCGGCCTATCAGGGAACGCGATTGCGTGACGATGGTGTACCCGTGGCCGACCTGCTGCCGCCCGGCGATTTTGCGGACGGCCATGGCGACGCCCTGCGGGCCGTGGCTGAACTCAATGCGCTGCACGGACGCAATCGTCCTCTCGATGAGGAACTGGCGGCGCGCACGGCATCGTACGAACTCGCCGGACGCATGCAGCTGGCGGCCATGGAGGTCGGCAATCTCGACAACGAGCCAGCGGCGCTGCGGGCTGCCTACGGCATCGATGACAAGGACGAAGCGAAGGCGGGATTCGGTCGGAAGTGTCTGCTGGCCCGTCGGCTGGTTGAGCGCGGCGTCCGTTTTGTGCAGGTGTACGACATGGCGGACAAGGACGGCTGGGATGGCCACAGCCAGCTCCGGAAGAATCATGAACGTCATGCCGGAGCCGTCGACCGAGGGGTGGCTGCCTTGCTCGATGACCTGTCGCAGCGTGGATTGCTCGATGAAACCCTTGTGATCTGGGCCAGCGAATTCGGTCGCACTCCCATGATGCAGGGCGACGCCGGACGGCAGCACAACTGCGCCGGATTCACCATCTGGATGGCCGGCGGCGGCGTGCAGCCCGGTCTGCGCTACGGAGCAACCGACGAAATCGGCCTCATGGCCATCGACCGCCCCGTTCCTTTCCGCGACCTCCATGCGACCATTCTGGAAGCGCTCGGGCTCGATCACGAAGCCCTTGCATGGGAAGTGAATGGACGACTCGAGCGCCTCACCGGCGTACAGAACATGGCGCAGGTGATTCCTGGAATCCTGACCTGAAGACGTCCGGTAATTCAGCGCGGGCCGCTAGCGATGGCACCGGCGATCGGCTGCGTGCGCGCTGCGCCGCGGAAATCCGTTTTCCATAGGAACTTCGGATCCGCCTTGCGGAACGGAGCGTCGCTGGCCGGGGTGGCGTCGTGGCGTGAGGCATCCCATGCGATGCCGGGCAGGTCTTCCGCGAGGCTGCGGCCGCGCGCCGATCCCGCATCTGGTCCGCTGCCAATGATGACATTGCCTGTGATGGTGGCACCCTTGTGACCCGACGGGAAGAAGAGGGCGTTGCCGTCGCGCGAGTAGAGCACGTTGTTCGCGAGCACGAGGTTGGCGCGGTCATTCCATGAGTTTCCGCGGAACGCATGGGTCGTGCTGACGATCGTATTGTGGACGACGGTGAGGTCCTTGGTCTTCCCCTGATGGTCCGTGCTTGCGAAGCCCGCATTTTCGCCGCCGATGAGAATGTTAGACCGCACGATGGCCTCGCCCTGGACCTGCATGACATTGTTGCGGCTCCGGTAGCAGAGATTGCGTTCGATGACGTTCGGCTTCCGTCCCGCTGTTCCGTAGACTGTGATGCAGGGATAGTTCGTGTCGTGGATGTGATTTTCGGCGATCAGATTGCCCCACGATCCCTGCTTCAGCTCGATGCCATCGCCCTGGTCGCCAAAGCAATCGTGCACATGATTCCGGGCGATCACGCTTTCCGACATCACGAATTTGCCGTCGTTGGCCCCGAGGTACATGCCTTCCGCGTGTCCGGCTCCGTGGTGCAGATGATTTCCTGTCAGGAAAATCCGGCTCGTGTCGTGACTGTTGGCGCTCAGGCAGACATCGCCCGTGTGGTGAATGTGGCATTGGTCGATCCAGACATCCGAGGCCGCTCCCATGCGGAGTCCGTGGCTGCCCCTGGTGATTTCCAGACCACGCAGGCACACGAAGGCGACGGGTTTGGATTGCCCGAGATTGACCGTGTTCTGACGGTCGTCGGATCGGGTGAGCACGACCGAGGCGTCCCTCGCTGCGGAGATCGTGATGGGGAGAGCGCTCGTGCCCGAGACCGTGATGTCCCAGAATTGATCGATCTGATAAGTTCCTGCAGCGATTGTGAGGTGGTCGCCTGGCTGGAGGGCTGCGACCGCACGGACAAGCGCCTTGGCGTCGCCCGAAAACGGGATCGTGCGCTTCGCTGGAATGTCCGCCCATGCGGGACGGTAGGGATCCGGGCTCGGGGCGGCCGGAAGAATTGTCGCCGTGGCGAAGAGGGCAGGCAGGGCAAAACGCATGGACTGATCAAAGCCGCGGTGTCCGCCGCTGTCGTTGCCGCTTTGCCGTAGGCCCGCTCAGGAACGTCCGCGGTAATTGAAGAGGTCGCTCATGACCGGTTCCGCCACCGCCTTGCTGCGGCAATGGGCCGCCACCGCGGACAGAATCTTCTTCTGCGCCCGGGCCGTGAGGGCGCGTCCCTTGCGGGCCTTGGCCACCACCTTGTGGGTAAGCCCCGAGCCAGCCGCGGCGGCCACGATGTCGTGATTCGAATAGCCGTGGTTGCTCAGAAAGGCATCGATCGGCTGCGGACCGGCGTCCATGTCCATGGTGGGGGAATCGGAAGAAGTCATGTGGGTAATCAGAGTGCCTTTGCCATCCGTGGCGCGATCGGCAAGCGTAGTCCGTACCGATGTCGATGGAAGGAATCGTGGTGCGGGCCAGCCGCATAGGGATCGAATTGCCCGAAGCCGGGGTGTGGCTCGATGCCCACCGCGGGGTCGGCTGTTCTGTGGTTACGCATGCCCACAGCGACCACGTGGCCCGGCACGGGAAGTCCATCTGTTCCGAGCCGACCGCGCGGCTCCTCCGCGACCGCTTTGGATTTGCGGGAGAAATCGTGCCGCTTCGCTGGGATGAAGGCTGGGAATGCGGTGGCCACCGCTTTGTGCTCGTGCCCGCGGGTCATGTGCTGGGCAGTGCCATGGTGCAGGTCACGAGGCTGCGCGACGGGGCCACGCTTCTGTACACGGGGGATTTCAAGCTGCGGGCAGGCCTGAGCTGCGAGGCGGCGCGACCGATTCCTGCGGACGTCCTCATCATGGAATGCACGTTCGGTTTGCCCGCCTACCGTTTTCCGGACTTCGGGGTCGTGCGGCAGCAGATCATTGATTGGTGTGCGGGTGCGCTGGAACGGGGCGAGACGCCTGTGCTCATGGGCTATGCGCTGGGCAAGGCGCAGGAAATTCAGATGCTGCTGGGCGGGGCTGTGCCTGTGGCGGTTCATGCCACGGTGGCGGAGATGAACCGGAGTTATGAATCGCTTGGCTGGCAATT
>CAZSDE010000214.1:0-2266 GCA_964605435.1 uncultured Akkermansia sp. | reverse complement strand
AGCCCGGCATGGATGGCCGGGTCCTTGTGGTGCCGCCATCGGCTGCGCGCGGTCAATGGCTGCGGCGCCGCCGCCGCGTGGTGACGGCCATGGTGAGTGGCTGGGCCCTTCAGAGCGGCGCACGGTTTCAGTACCAATGCGACGAAGTTTTCGCGCTGAGCGATCATGCCGATTACCCGGACCTATTGAGGCTCGTGGAAATGGTGAAGCCGCAGAGGGGCTATGCGACGCATGGTCCCGCGGCGGAGTTGTCGCAATTGCTGCGCGGCATGGGCTGGGAGGCATGGTCGCTTCAGGGAAGTGATCAGATGGAACTGTCGCTTGCGGATTCCGGCGGGGATGCGGAGGCGGAGGAGGTCCCGCCTCCGGAGACGGCTGGGGAATCTGCGGCCTTTGCCGATTGCTGTGATGAAGTCGCGGCCATGGCCGGACGGCACGAGAAGGCGGAGAGGATTGCTGCCTTGCTGCGCGGTCTGGCTGGCGATGAGGAATTGGCGATTGGCGTACGCTTTCTGGCCGGCCGGGCCGCCGAGACGCGGGCGGAGCTGGCGGAACTGCAGGCTGGTCCCGCGGTGATCCGGCAGGCCCTGCTCATGGCGACGGGGCTTTCGCTGGCGGCGTACCGTGCGGTTTCGCGGGTGCAGAACGACGCCGGACGGACGGCGCGGATCGTGCTCGAAGGCAGGACGGTTCCGCGCGAGTGGACGCTGCGGGAAGTGCAGTTGCTTTTCGACCGTCTGCGCTGGGCTCCCGGGGTGGCCGGCAAGGTGGCGGTGCTTGCGGAAGGATTCCGCGGCATGGCTCCGCGGGAAGCACAATGCGTCGTGCGGATTCTCACCGGCGATACCCGTCTTGGCATCCGCGAAGGATTGCTCGAAGATGCCGTGGCCGATGCGTTTGCGGTCTCCGGCGCGGAACTGCGGGAAGCGCACATGCAGAGCGGCGATCTCGCGCAGGTCGCCGTGCTCGCGCGTGCCGGACGCCTTGCAGAGTGCGGCATGCGCGTCTTCCAGCCCATCCGCGTCATGCTCGCCAGCCCAGGGGAATCGGTCGATGCCGTCTGGGAGAAAATGGAGGCTGGCTCCGATGGTCTCTGGCTTGAGGGCAAGTACGATGGCATCCGGGCGCAGGTGCATGTGGCTTCCGGCCGCTGTGGAATTTATTCGCGCGACCTCCGCGAAGTCAGCGCTCAGTTCCCGGAATTGATCCGCGCCGCCTCGGTGCTGAGCGACGAACTGGTTTTCGATGCCGAAATCATTGCGCCCGGGCTGACGGGCCGGGCGGATTTCGCCGCCCTCCAGAAGAGGCTGGGACGGAGCGGGCCGGACCTTTTTCTGGAGGAAGAAATTCCGGTGCGCTGCGTGGTTTTCGATCTGCTGCGTCACAATGGGGAATCGCTGCTGCGGGTGCCGCTGCGGCGACGGCGGGAACTGCTCGCATCCGTGCGGTTGCCGTCGTTGTTCAGTCTGATTCCGGTGTGGCGGGCCAGCGACCGCAGTGGCCTTGAGCGGGCATTTCTGGAAGCGCGCGACACCGGACTTGAAGGACTCATCATCAAGGATCCGGAAAGTCCTTATGCCGCCGGAACGCGCGGCCGAAGCTGGCTCAAACTCAAGCGTTCGCCCCTCAGTCTCGATGTGGTCGTGACCGCGGTGCAGCAGGGCCATGGCAAACGCAGTCATCTGCTCAGCGATTTCACCTTTGCCGTGCGTGACGCCCACGGTGCCCTCCGCAATATCGGGAAGGCATACAGCGGACTCACCGATGCCGAACTGGAGGATCTCACGGAGCATTTCACACGGCAGACCATCAGCATCGACGGTCGCCTGCGGAATGTCGTTCCGGACATCGTCCTTGAAGTGACGTTCGATTCGATTCAGCAGAGTGGAAGGCACGACAGTGGTTACGCGCTGCGCTTTCCCAGAATCCGGGCACTGCGGCGCGACAAGGCGCCGGCGGAGATCGACACCATGGAAGAAGCGGCGAGGCTGGCTGAGGTCTGTGCCATGGCGGGCCGCCAAGCCGGGAAAAGTGCGGGCGGAATCGACCGTATGCGGGAGGCATGAGATCATTGCCTGCTGCGGGTTTCCTTCTGCTGCTGCTGACTGGACCGGTGTGTGCCAGTCTGCGGGCCGGCGCGGCGCGCGTCGTCATCAGTCCCCCGCCGGGAGCCGCGATGGCAGGCTACTATCATTTCCGGGCCTGCGACGGCGTGCTCGATGACATCCATGCCAGCACCCTCGTGATGGACGACGGCACTCAGCGG
>CAZSDE010000213.1:0-6447 GCA_964605435.1 uncultured Akkermansia sp. | reverse complement strand
CGGTGGACCCGCCGCCCGCCGATCACATCCCGTACTTCTTGCGGAAGCGGTCGATGCGGCCCTCGGTGTCGATGAGCTTGTGCTTGCCCGTGAAGAACGGGTGGCAGGAGGCGCAGATGTCTAGGTGGAGCTCGGCGCTGGTGGAGCGGGTGGGGCCGTGTCTGCTCAGAATCCTCGCGGAGAATCCGCATCGTCGTGTCGCGGTGGCCTGTCACGGGGGCATCATCCGGGTGATTCTGGCGATGCTGCTGGGTCAGCGCCTGGCGAACATGGCGCACTTCCACATTGAGTATGGCTCGGTGACGGTGGTGGAGCGTCAGCCCGAGAAGAAGCACGCAGTGGAAATCGAACTTCTCAATTTCTGTCCACTCCGGGATAATCGGATGGTGTAGGCGGGGCGGCTCTTCCCGAGCGGGGACTTCTTATGGTATGCGGCTGCCGCGGGCGGCTTCGGTGAGGGCGTACCAGTCTTCGCGTTCGAGTGTCATGGCGGCTCCGCGGGCAAACTGTGCGAGGCGGTCGGCTTTGGTGGTGCCGCTGATGACCTGCGGTGATGATGGGTGGCTGAGAATCCATGCGCAGCAGAGCTGGTCGGCAGTGGCTCCCCCGTATTTAGCGGAGAGCGATGCTGCGGTGTGGCGGAAGCGTCTGGCGGCATCGTCATCTTCCTTGAAGAGGCGTCCGCCGCCGGTGGGAGACCATGCCATGGGTCGGATGCCGCGGGTGAAGCACTGGTCGAGTGAGCCATCGAAGATCGGGTCGCAGTGGAACGGGCTGAATTCGATCTGATTGGTGACGAGTGGCTGGTCCATGAAGCGGCTCAGGGCATCGAATTGGGAAGGGGTGTAGTTGGAAACGCCGACCGAGCGGGCTTTGCCCGACTGGAGGAGCTGATTGAGCCCGGCGGCGGTGTCTTCCGGGTGGGTGAACCAGTCGGGCCGGTGGACGAGGAAGAGGTCGAGGGTTTCGAGGCCGAGGAAGCGCAGGGATTTTTCGGCGCTGCGGACGAGTCGGCTGGCGCTGCTGTTGTAGAAGGAAGTGCGGCGTTCCGGGTGGAATTCACAGGGGGCGTAGATGCCGGCTTTGGTGATGAATTCGAGACGGGAGCGGAGGGAAGGATCGAGCCGGAGGGCGTCGCCGATGCGTTCTTCGACCCGGTAGGTTCCGTAGATTTCGGCGGTGTCGATGGTTGTGATGCCGGCATCGAGGCAGGTGTGCAGCATGGAGAGGAGATCGCTGGCGGAGGCTTCCGTGCCGTTGCGGATGAGTCGCCATGTACCGAAGGCGATAGCGGAGAATTCGGGCGAACCAGGAGCGAGTTGGAAGCGTTGCATGGGTGGCTGATCAGCGGGGAAGACTTCTGGCGAGTGAACGGGTGCCTGAGACCGGATGAGTGAGGAGGGCGGGCCAGACCGGATGACCGGATCGGCGGACCTGGATGGGATCACCGGGCCGCCATCGCAGCGAGGCGCTTTGTCCGGCGGGCTGGACGAGCCAGCGGCTGCCGTCGGCGAGGTCGATCCGTCCGTCGGGGAACTGCCCGCGCAGGGGGATTCCGGACGGAGAAGTCATGGGAAGAGGACGGCTCTGCTGGCAGGAGGAAAGGACGAGGACGGTGGCCAGTGCCCGCAGGATTTGTGGGGAGCGCAAAGGCATGGCCGTTCAGATGGTCATGGCACTGTATCCGCCATCGACCACAAGTTCGGTGCCGGTGATGAAGCTGGCGGCCTGATCCGAGGCGAGGAGGAGGGTGGCTCCGGCCAGTTCCCCGGCGCTTCCGAAGCGCTGCATGGGAGTGTGGCGCAGGATGCTTTCGACGCGTTCCGGGTTGAGGACCTTGCGGTTCTGTTCGGCGGGGAAGAAGCCTGGCACGAGGGTATTGACCCGGATGCCGTGCGGGGCCCATTCGCGGGCGAGGTTGCGGCTGAGGTTATGGACAGCGGCCTTGGTCATGGAATAGGTGAAGACCCGGCTGAGCGGGAGGAGACCGCTCATGCTGCCGACATTGATGATGGAGGCGCGGATCTGGTTTTCGAGGAAGTACCTGCCGAAGATCTGGCAGGCCATGAAGACCGCGGTCGTATTGATGCGGAAAAGCCGTTCGTATTCTTCGTCGGTGATCTCCAGGAACGGGGTTGGGGAATTTGCACCGGCTCCATTGATGAGGATATCGATCTTGCCGTGGGCAGCGAGGGTGGCGGCGAGCAGTTCCGAGAGGCTGCCGCGTTCGGCAGCTTCGACCGGGATGAAGGATCCCGAGCCGCCCGAACTTCTGATCTTCGTCAGCCGGGCCTCGGCCTTTTCCGCGCTGCGTCCTGCGAGAACGGCGTGGGCTCCCGCTGCGGCGAGGGCCTCGGCCATGGCTCCGCAGAGTTCGCCGGTGCCGCCGATGATGACCGCCGTCTTTCCGCTGAGATCAAAGAGGCTGGCTGGCTGCATTGTGCAGTCAAGGCATCCGCGCCGGGTGCGCGCAAACGCGAAATGGAGTGGAATCTGTCAGGCAAAAAAAATGTTGCCAAGCAGGCGCGGTGCGGGCACTCTGCGCCGTAAGTTTCCTCTGACGGCTGAATCCACCCTGTGGTCAGCCGGGCGTTTCCGGGAGCCGGGACTTCAGAAACTGTCCAGCTTCCGATGCGCCGGAGACATTGCCCCTGACGGGTTTCCTCCCGGGCGGATGGCGGCATCTGAATCTCCCCGTACCCCTGGGCGGCGGATGCCTGTCATTCTCCGGAACCGCAAGTCGGTCCTCTTCTTCATTTTCCCATTCCTCATTACCCCAGCAACCATGGCCGGACACAATAAGTGGTCGAAGGTTAAGCACATCAAAGAGCGTGTCGACGCGAAGAAGGGCAAGGTCTTCTCGAAGATCTCGCGGGAAGTCACCATGGCAGCGCGCCTTGGCGGCCGGGATCCCGAGCTGAATCCCCGTCTGCGCACGGCCCTGCTCGCGGCGCGGGCGGCCAACATGCCTAACGACAACATAGACCGTGCCATCCGCAAGGGTTTGGGAGAACTGGAGGGAGCGATTCCGGAGGAAATCACCTATGAAGGCTACGGGCCCGGTGGGGTGGCGATGCTGGTGGAGTGCGTGACGGACAACAAGAACCGATCCTCGGCCGACGTGCGATCAGCCTTCAACAAGGGCGGTGGCACGATGGGAAGTGCCGGCAGCGTCGCGCATCTGTTTCTGCGGGTTGGGGAAATCAGGATTCCGGGCGATGTGGCGGGGGAGGATGAGGTGATGGAAGTGGCCCTGGAGGCCGGGGCCGACGATATTCAGACGGACGAGGGCGAGCACCTCGTGGTGACCGCTCCCGACAAACTGTACGCGGTGGCGGGACAGCTGCGGGCCAGGGGGTGGCAGGCCACGTCGATCCGTCTCAATTACCAGCCGTCAGTGGCTGCGCCCGTCCCGGACGTGGCTGTGGCGCGGCAGATTCTGAAGCTGCTCGATGCTCTCGATGACCTTGATGACGCGCAGAACGTGTACGCGAATTTTGAATTTTCCGACGAAGTGGCGGCACAGCTTGATGAATGACGCTGGCTTCCTCGATCAACCCATTCCCTGACTGATCTCATGACCGATTCCGAACTGGATTACCCGGAGCCTGTGGTTCCTGCCCGCAAGCGAACGGCGGCGAAGAAAGTGTCTGCCCGCAAGACTGTGGCGAAGAAGGTGCTGCCTGCTGCCGAGCCGGTGTCTGCTGCTGAGGTGTCTGCTGCCGAACCGGTGCCTGCTGCCGAAGCGCCTGCACCGGTGCGGAAGGTGGTGCGGAAGGCAGCGGCGAGGAAGAAAATCACGCCGGAAGTTCGGGAGCCTGAGCTGCCTGCGGCGCTTGCGGTGGAAGAGGCGGTGGAAGTTCCGGCACCTGTGAAGAGGAAGGTGGTCCGGCGGGTGGCGGCGAAGAAGGCAGTGGTGTCCGCGGAGGATGCTCCGGCGGAAGCTGCTGCGCCCGAGCCTCTGGTGATTCCGGTGAGAGTTCCGGCAGCGCCCGCCGAGCCGGTCGCCGCCGCAACGGTTTTGGAGGAGCCGGCGGAGGCTGTGCCTGCGGCCGAGGAAAGTTCCGGCGGTCAGCCGCCGCGTGATCGGCGGGAGCCGGGGTTTGCTCCTGCTGGCCGGGGTCGTCCGGGACGTTCCGGCAATCGTGATGCCCGTGCCCCGGCAAGAGGGGCGGAGCGGGACCGGGACGGCGAAGGCCGATCCGACCGCCGGGGTGAAGGTCGAGGCCACGATGGGCGGCGTCCGGCGATGCCCCGGATGCCGGAGGGTGACGAAGCGCCGGGGGAAACTGGTGGGCCTTCCCCTGCAGGCGCTGGTGCCGACCCGTCCCGCCGGCTTACGAAATGGGAACGGTGGAAACAGCGGAAGGAGAAGTTCCGGCTTCTCAAGCAGCAGCGTTACCTTGACCGGCAGGCGCAGATGCCGCCGGGAGGTCAGCCGCAGGATGGGCCAGCGGGCACAGCGGGACCGGATCGTGCTCCACGCCCTGAACCGATGCTCGGTCCCCCGGAGGACTGCAGCGGGATTCTCGAAATTTCACCGGGCAAGGAATTCGGTTTTCTGCGGCCCCGGGACCGCGGATTTCAGCCGATGCCTTCGGATGCCTTCGTCAGTCCGGAACTGGTGCGCGAGCATGGTCTGCGCGAAGGGGTTTGGATTGACGGAGTGATGCGCCGCGGCGGGAGGGGGCCGCAGATTGTCGAAATCCGGACGGTCAATGGCCGCGATCCCGATGTCTACCGGACGCTGCCTCTGTTCGAGGAGCTGACGGCCATCAATCCGAACAAGCGCTACCTTCTGGAGACTGTTCCGGGAAGGCATACGACGAGGCTGATTGACTTCATTGCGCCGATCGGGCGCGGGCAGCGTGGCCTCATTGTGGCCCCGCCAAGAGCGGGAAAGACGACCATTCTGCAGCACATCGCGGAAGCCGTTCAGGAAAACTACGAGGACACCAGGCTGATGGTGCTGCTCGTTGATGAGCGGCCCGAGGAAGTCACTGAGATCGCGAGGGCTTTGCCCCGTGCCGAAGTCATGTCCAGCAACAACGACCGTGATCCCCGCGAGCACATCCGCATCGCGCACCTCGCCATTGAGCGTGCCAAGCGGCTTGTCGAGGCCGGCGAGCATGTCTTCATGCTGCTGGATTCCATCACCCGGCTGGCGCGGGCCTTCAACAATGCGATGCGAGGTCATGGCAGCGGCAAGGGCAGCCTTTCGGGTGGCGTGGATGCACGGGCGCTCGAGGGGGCGCGGCGGCTCTTTGCGTCGGCGCGCAACACGCGTGAGGCTGGTTCGCTGACCATTGTGGCGACGGCGCTGGTCGAGACCAACAGCCGGGCGGATGAACTGATTTTTCAGGAGTTCAAGGGTACCGGCAACATGGAACTGGTTCTCGACCGGAGGATTGCGCAGCAATATATATACCCGGCGGTGGATATCTTCAAAAGCGGAACCCGCCGGGAGGAACTACTGCTGCCGCCGCATCAGATGGAGAAAATCCATCTCATCCGGCGCGGGCTGGCCGGTCACAAACCTGTCGAAGCGGCAGAGCGACTGATTCATTTCATGAACAAGTTCCCGAGCAATGCTCAGATGCTCATCGAGATCAAATCCCGGGAGTGACCCTTCCGGGCTGGGAAATGCCTCCCCGAAAAAAGAACCGAAATTCAGTTGAAACCTTAACACAACCCGTCAATACAACTCCCGCCAAAACCTGGTAAATATGAACAAAACCACCATCTCCATCTTTGCTGCCGCAGCTTGCGGCCTCGCTACCGCGACAGCCGGTACCCCGTCCCTCGGCAAGGCTCCGGCCAAAGGCCCGGTGCCCGACCTCAAGGTTCCGGGCGTGTGCGACTGCTTCAATGCCGGATCTTCCTCCGTGAGCGTTTATGCTTCCGGCCTTCTCCCGAACGGAGCAGGCGAGCTTGACGACGCCTTCGGTGGCGGTCTTGCGTACGACTACTTCTTCACGCCGAATGTGGGCTTCATGGTCGACGCGACCTGGTCCGCTACCGACAGCGTGACCCACCTCTTCACGGGAAGCCTCGTGCTCCGTGCTCCGATCAGCAGCCTCTGCCTCGCTCCTTATGTGTTTGGCGGTGGCGGTTACCACACCAACGGTGAAAACCAGGACGTGTGGCACGCCGGTGGCGGTCTTGACTACCGCGTGAGCAACTGCTGGGGTCTCTTCGCCGACGCCCGTTACACATGGGCGTCCGACACGCAGGACTACACCGTCGTCCGCGCCGGTGTCCGCTTCGGCTTCTGATTCATCGGATTCAGCCACACTGAATTCTTTCGAGCCGGTCCCTTCGGGGGCCGGCTTTTTTTTGCACGTGCACTACGTGTATGCGTAGGCCGGGTGGGCTTCCCTTGTGGCGGGCGCTCATGCAAATCTTGATAGGCTTTTCAACACCAACTAATCACGACTTATGGGCATG
>CAZSDE010000212.1:3728-6464 GCA_964605435.1 uncultured Akkermansia sp. | reverse complement strand
GCGACGAGGCGGGCCTGCGGGTGGTGTATCCGGAGAAAGGGTACGATCCGGCGTCGGTCTACCGGAGCGGGAAGGCTGGCTGACCTGATTCTCCATTGCTGGCAGGGCATCGTTGCGTTCCGTACGGCATGAACGCCCGGATACCGATGGTGGCAGCCGCTGCGGCGGCGCTTCTTGTGCTTTGGCTGTTCTGGTCCGGGGATCCGGCAGACCATCCGGCTTCTGTGCGTGCCGGTGCAGTTGCTGGCGGGGAAGCCGCATACGTGGGTCAGCCATGGCGGCGGCCAGCCTTGTTGGGAAGGCTGAGCGCGGAAGCCGTGGCGCTGCGGAACTGGGCAGTGCGCTATGGGGAGGCAGTGGAGCCCGCGAGGTCGGGCATGGTGGCGGAAGGGGTGCGTCTTGCGCAGGCGCATCGCCAGGTTCTTGCGAGGCTCATTCCACTGGATCCGCGGCAGGCTCTTGCTGAGGCCCTGCCGGTGGTGCTGCGCCAGCATATGCCAGAAGAAGTGCTGCGGTCCCTTGAAGAACGGGTCAGCGGAGAAGGTGGCTTCGGGGTGCTCTGTCAGGGTGGCGGCAACGATGGCCGCAAGCCCCTGCGGAGAGTGGTGACGCTGGATGACGGACGGGAATACGAAGCCCATGTCTACGGCCGGAGGTCGCAGCAGCGGACCATGGAACGGACTGTGTTCCATGGCATCGCCATCGATGGCCAACTCGCCCTCAGCCATGAACCCGTCCGCTGGATGGATGCCGGAGAACTGATTCCCGAAGTGGCGGCCCGCGGTGGGGAATATGAAGTGGCGGGGCAGATGGTGAAGACGGGAGCGCGCCCGGCGGTTGTCTCGCGCGGGCATCCCGCGGTGGAAGTGGCAGGGCGCATCATTCCGCTCGCTGAGGGTGGTCATGCTGTGGCCATGGCCGAAGGAATTCTGGCGCGTGAAGGCAGCGCAGGCGGGCCGGTTCCACCGTCCGGTCCGGTGCCCCGATCATGGACCGAGGGAGTGCGGACCGTTCTTGTCATCCGCGCCAGCTTCCCGGACCAGCCGCAGGATCCGCAGTCCGATCTCGGTGTCTACGGGATGATGAAGAGCGTGAACGATTTTTTCATGGAATCGAGCCGCGGCCGCCTTTCCCTTGCGACGACCGTGTCTCCGCTCATCCAGTTGCCGAAGCCGGCTGCGTGGTATGCGGCCAATGATTCCGCGAGTGCGCTCAAGCTGCTTGCCGATGCGCGGGCGGCGGCTGCGGCAGCAGGCTTCGACTGGAAGCATTACGATCTGGAGGTGGTCCGCTACGAGGGGGCTTCGGGGGGATTCAATGGGCAGGCATACATCGGCAGCCGTGGTTGCTGGCTCAAGCAATCCAATGTGATGATTGCCGCTCATGAACTGAGTCACAACCTAGGACTCTGGCATGCCAACTTCTGGTTCACGGGTGGCGAGAGTGTCGCGGGATCCGGGAGCAATGAAGAATACGGACACGTCTTCGAAACCATGGGAAACGTGGCTCAGCCCTATCCATTTGCGGCTCCACACCTTGCCATGCTGCAGTGGCTGCCCGGTCCATTGGTGGCCCGTGCCGGGGGGAGCGGTGCTTTCCGCATTCATGCCATTGATTCCCCTGGTTTTCCTGATCCCGGGCTGGCGTTTGCTCTCAAGGTCCGCAAAGATCCCGCGCGTGATTACTGGCTGGAATTCCGGCAGCCGAAGTCGCGCTATCCGGCATCGTTCAGTGATGGTGCCATGGTGTCATGGGGTCCGTGGGGTGATTTCTACAATCCCACGACGGCATGGGGTTCGAATGGCGGGGCGCAGATGCTCGACATGACGCCTGGCAGTCCGGATGGGAAGAGCGATAGCGTGCTGCTGCCCGGCCGGACGTGGGCTGATGAGGATGCCGGGCTGACGGTGACTGTGCTGGGCAAGGGGCGCACGGTTCCGGAATCCCTCGATGTCGTAGTGCAGCGTGGTCCATTCCATGGGAATCGGGTGCCGGTGGTGCGGATTGAATCAGCTGGTCCGACCGTGGCCGTGGGGGCGGCGGCGATGTTCCGGGCAGTGGCATCCGACCCCGACGGAGATCCTCTGGTCTATGCATGGGATTTTGGAAACGGAGCCTACGGACCGAACCAGGCGGAAGTCAGCCGGACATGGCCGACGGCCGGGCGCTACAGTGTGCGCTGCACGGTAAGCGACATGAAGGGAGGAGCGGCTTCTGCCGTGGTGCCGGTGACGGTTGGGGCGACCGCCGAACTAGTGGTGAGCGGGGCGGTGCGCGGGCCATCGGGGGAACCGCTGCGAGGCATAAGAGTGAGTGGCTCGCAGACCGGCAGTCCAACGAGGATGACGGAAAGCGACAGCGAGGGAAGGTACTGGCTGAGCGGATTGGTGGCCGGGGCGGTGACGGTGAGGGCCATCGATCCGCTCTGGAACTTCACGGCTTCATCGGGAATGCCGGTGACTTTATCCGGTGATGTGGCGGCGCTTGATTTCGCAGCGGTGCGGCGGCCTGCGCTTGAGGTGTCGCTGATATCCGGGGAATGCGGGGAAGGGGGGGCTTCCGGGGTGGTGCGGTTCACGCGGCGGCATATGGCCTTGAGTGGTCCTCTGGAATTCCGGATCTTCGCGGGTGGCAGTGCCGGGCCGGAGGATTACGATTTTCTGCCTGCGGAGGCCGCGGATGCCGGGAATCTGAAGTTCACGATTCCGACGGGTCAGGAATTTCTCGACGTACGGT
>CAZSDE010000212.1:1727-3718 GCA_964605435.1 uncultured Akkermansia sp. | reverse complement strand
GATGTGCGGGTGCAGGCGGTAGACGATGCGGAAGCCGAGGGACCCGAGACGGTGGAACTGCATCTGCTGGATGGCGTCGGTTATGTCCCGCAGGGATTGGCCACTGCGACCGTGGAGCTTGGCGACAACGACAGCGAACTGCCCCTTGTCTCGCTGAGGGTTGCCGGATACACGGCAGCGGAAGGTGGCGAAGCGGCGGGCATGGAAGTGCGGCGGACGGGATCGGTTGCCAGTGCCCTCGTGGTGAATCTTCAATGGCAGGGCAGTGCCGAAGAACGCCGGGATTTCATGGTCGAGCCGTCGCCTGTGGTGATTCCGGCTGGCGATGCGTCCGTGATGGTGCGCGTCCGTGCCATCCAGGACGAGGAAGCCGAGGGTCTTGAGGACGCCGTGGCCAGCGTCGCTCCATCAGCGAATTACCTGCGGTCGCGGAGCGAGGGAACGGCGGCACTTGTGCTGCGCGACGATGATCTTCCCATGGTCAGTCTCACCGTGCCGGATGCGTCGGCGTCCGAGGCGGGCCGTGATCCCGGCATCTTCCTGATCAGCCGGAGCGGAAGCACGCGGCAGGCCTTGGAAGTCGGCTATGCCCTCGGGGGATCGGCGATGCATGGCATTGACTATGCGGCCCTGTCCGGGAGCGTGACGATTCCCGCGGGAAGTGCGTCTGCGGTCGTGACGGTGGTGCCGGTGGATGATGCCATGGGTGAATTGGCTGATGCCGTGGTGCTGCATCTGGTCAGTGCCCCGGGTTACGGAGTGGGAGGTGTGGCGACCGGAATCGTGACGATTGCCGACGACGATCTTCCGCGGATCGAGGTGGTTGTTCAGGATGGCTCCGTTGCGGAGACTGGAGATGCGGGAGTCTTCCGCCTCGTGGCGCGGGGCAGTGGCAGCGGCAACGTGGCCGTGAAATACGCGCTGAGCGGGACGGCTGTGGCGGGCGTCGATTACGCGGCACTGCCTGGCGTCATCAATGTTCCTGTGGGCGGGGCCGCCGAACTGGTCGTGACGCCGCTTCAGGATGCGGAATCCGAAGACGGTGAAACCGTGATTCTGAATCTGCTGGAGGATCCGGCGTGGACGCTCGCGGTGGAACGCAGCGCCATCATCGAAATTGCCGATGACGAGAAGCCCGGTGTTGCGGTGCATGGCGAGTTTCCGGAAGTCAATGAGGAGGCTGGCTCGCTGCGTTTCTGGGTGCGTCGGCGCGCGTCGGCGTCGGTGCCTCTCACCGTTCCCCTTGTGTGGGGTGGCACCGCGGTGGCCGGACAGGATTACAGCGGAGCGCCCGCCACAGCCACAATTCCCCCGGGCGCAGCGGGCGTCTGGGTGACGGTTTCCCTGACCAATGATACCGCGGCGGAAGGTGCGGAATCCCTCGTGCTCAGCGTCGGGCCCTCGACTGACTGCGGAGTCTTGGGTGGGCCGGCCACGGTCTGGATTGTGGACAACGATGCCTCATCGCTTGCGTCCTTTTCCTTCGCGCAACCGACCGCGGTCATTGCCGAATCCGGCGGAACTGCCGAGGTTACGGTGCGTTTGAGTGCGACCCTCCCGCGGGAGGCATCCGTAGGCTGCATCATCGAGGGCGGCTCGACGCATCCCGGGATCGATCATGGCTTCACAGAGACCAGGCTGGTTTTCGCGGCTGGGGAACGGACGAAGACCATCATCGTTCCGGTGAAGGACGACCGATATGTGGAAGGTGACGAAGTGCTCGCACTGCGGTTGGTCAATGCGGCGGGCGGGCGGGTTTCGTCGAGTGCGGGAGTCTTCCGTCTGACCATTGCGGACGACGACGTGGCGGTGGCCGTGCCGTTTGTGCAGTTTGCGGCGGCGGATGCCACGGTGATTGAAGGAAGTGCGGATGTCGGCATGGGATTGGTGCTGCTGAGTGCTCCGCAGCCTGCGCCCGTGCGGGTGAACTGGCGGGTCACCGGAGGAACGGCGGGTTCCCAGGATTATGCGCCGGTCAGCGGTGTCCTGGA
>CAZSDE010000212.1:0-1698 GCA_964605435.1 uncultured Akkermansia sp. | reverse complement strand
TCCGCTCACCGTGCTGGATGATGCCCTCGTGGAATCATCCGAAACCGTCGTGCTGGCCCTCGAGGCTCCGTCGTCTCCCGTCGTGGCCGGCTCCAGAGTCGTGCACACGGTGACCATCCGAGACAATGACGACCGCATTGTGACCGTGACGGCAACGGGGCGCGCCGCCGAGAATGGGGCGGCCGGAACGTTCACCGTGAAGCGCCAGTCTGTCAGTCTGGCGCAGTCATTGACCGTGAACCTTGCCGTGAGCGGAACCGCGCAGCTCGGGATTGATGTGACGGCGGTGCCGTCCTCCGTCACGATTCCGGCCGGTTCGGCTGAATTTGTCTTTTCCGTGGCCGGGCTGGATGATGTCCTTGTGGATCCGGATGAATTTGTGAGGGTGAGCGTGCTGCCATCGGTGAATTACGTGGTGGGTGCTGCGGCGTCGGCGGATCTTCCGGTGGACGACGACGAAAGAGGGGTCTGGCTGCGCTGCAGCGACCCGCGGGCAGCCGAGCCCGGAAAGAACACGGTGCTCACGCTGGAACGGACTGGTCCCGTGGACACAGCCGTGACCGTACCGCTGGTGGTCACGGGGACTGCGGTGGCGGATGAAGACTTTGCAGCACTTCCTGCGGGCGTCGGTTTCGCTGCCGGGCAGCGCCATGCGGAAGTGGAAGTGCGGATTCTGAATGATGACGTGGCCGAAACCCGTGAGGAACTGCTGGTGGCGCTCGGAACCGCGGATGGATTCGTGGCGGGATCTGAGCGGGCCGTGCTCATTTCGATCGCCGACGATGACCTTCCGGAGCCACCGGCAGTGAAGATCGTGTCCCCGCGGGAAGACATTGTTCGCCTCGCCGAGGGAGCAGCGCTTCTGCTGGAAGCCGAGGTCGGGGGAACTTCCGTGGCGCATGCGCCGGTCCGCTGGAGTCTGGTCAGTGGTCCTGCCGCGGTGACCTTTGGCGACGCGGATGCTCCCGCTACGACCGTGCGGTTTGCTGCTTTGGGGATTTATGAGATCCGGGTCAGTAGCGGGCAAGGCTTGCTGGGCAGCGAAGACAGACTCACGGTGGAAGTCGAGCAAAGTGCCTTCCGCCTCGACCGTTTGGGCACGGTACTGGCAAATCCATCGCTCGACGGCAGTGGCACTGACTGGCAGATGACGTCAGCCGGCGGAGGCATCAGTTCCGGTACTGCTGACAGCGGAGCCATGGCGTGGAGGCTCGTGCAGGGAGATTTCACGGTCATCGCGAGGCTTGGATCGGTTGGCCCGGCAGGGCAGGCCGGCCCGAGTGCCCGCTGCGGGGTCATGGTGCGGAGCGGAACGGAAGCGGGAGCGCGGCATGTCTTTGCGAGCGCCACCCCGACGCGGCTGTCGTTGGTTTACCGCTACCGTGACGGCGAGGCCGGGAATTCGGAGAGCATGGACTTTGCGGTGCCCATACCCCGCTGGGTGCGCATCGAGCGTCAGGGGAATGTCTTCATCACGGCTCATTCCGGCAATGGTGTGCACTGGTCGTATTATGGTCCGCCGCTCCATGTGGAAATGCCCGACGCGGTTCCCGTGGGGCTCGCGGTGACGTCCGGACTCTCCGTTGCTTCCGTGACGGCATCCTTCACGGACGTTGCCATTCACCGCAGCGGGCGGACCGTGGCATGGCCGGATGCCGGACCGGCCTTGCTGACCGTGCCTGTGGGAGAAATTCCGCT
>CAZSDE010000211.1:4810-6480 GCA_964605435.1 uncultured Akkermansia sp. | reverse complement strand
ATCAGTACCAGCTTGCCCCCAGGCCGCAGCACTCTGCGGATTTCCCCGAACACCGGAGCCAGACCCTCCACAAATCCGCGCACCGCGCCGCTCAGCACCCGCCGGTCGCGCACCACACCCGCCCGCAGCTCCGCCTCCACCCCATCCGGAAAATACGGAGGACTGCTCAGCACCAGCCCGCACGATGCCGTGCCCACCGGACGCATGTCCCGCGAATCCAGACAATGCACCTCCCAAGCGCGAGGCCCCGTCATGCCGCACCCCCCCGCGCTGCCCGGAATTCCTCCATCAGCCCAGCCACCTGCTCCGGATGAATCTGATGCCACCACCCCAACGCCCCACGCACGGCATCGAGACTCACCGGGCGCCCATGCCAGACAGGTTCCCGCCCCACCGTCACCGCATGCACCGCCGCACGGATCCTCCGCCGCACCTGCCGCGGCAGATTCACCCGCTCGTTGACCACCAAACCCGTCACCACCTGCCTCCTCCCACGCCGGAAGATATTGATCTTCTTCGGATCCAATTCATACCCCAGCCCCCCCAGCACCTTCTCCGCAAACCGGATCATCCCCACCGCGCCATCCCCGCCGGAAAATGTCAGATCATCCGCATACCGCGTATACTGCAATCCCGCAGCCGACGCCACTCTGGCCAGCGCTTTGTCCGCCCCAGCCAGCACCACATTCGCCAGCCACGGACTCGTCGGAGCCCCCGTCGGCAGCGCCCCGCCATACGCACAGATGTCCGCCAGCAGATACACCCCCGGAATACTCAGCCGTTCCCCCACCGCCCTCCGCACCGCCCGCTGAATCAACCGCAGCGGCGTCGACGGGAAAAACCCCCGGATATCCAGATTCACCACCACTGCCTGACCCGCATGCGGCTGCGCATTCGTCAGCGTCGACCGCCCCGGCACAAACCCATGCGCACTTGCCTCCGGCTGCCCCGCAGCCTCCCGCTCCAATTGCCTCAGAATATCCCTCTGCAGCGCCCGCAGGATCTTCCGCGGTGCCGTGATCACACGCTTCCCGCCACTCCGCTTCGGAAGCTCAAAGGTCTGATAGTACCCATCACACATGTGACCAGGCACACCTCCGGCACGATGATGTGACACCCGCGCCACCGCCAACCGGATCAGAAACGGATACCACTGCAGCCCCACCCAGAGCGACAACTCAAGGGCCTGCCAGACCGCAGGACGGTCCGGAGCCAGCGCCGCCGCCACCGGCAGCATCTCCCGCAGCTTGTCCCGATCCAGTTCCGCCAGAACCATCACATCCAAACGTCCCAGCCGCGCCAGCGCCGCCAGCGCCGCCGGACCACACCGCTGCGGATCCCCCAGCAGTCCCGCCCGCCTTTCCAACTCCACTTCCTCCCGCCGCAGCCCAGCCAGCACCCCCCTCAGCACCGCATCGCTTTCCCCATCTCCAACCACCATGCCACCAGGCCGACCCGCGCGCTCCAGACTCTCCGCATGCTCCACCACCGCCAGCCCATGCCGCTCAATCGCCGCCGCCCGGTACGGCCGATGACTCAGCCACGCCAGCATGACCTGACAAGGATCTTCCCAGGCCAGCAGCGATGCCAGCTTCTCCTGCTCGGAAACCCGGATCCGCGGCGACGCCGCAAAGAGATCGGACACCGGCCAGACACCGGCTCCGGCACTC
>CAZSDE010000211.1:3601-4800 GCA_964605435.1 uncultured Akkermansia sp. | reverse complement strand
GATCCCCCGCCCCCTAGGACCCCCGCTTCCACCCCGCCCCCAGCCCCCCGCTTCCAGCTGCGCAAGCGTCAGCCCGCGGAGCATCAGCAGCGTTTCCGCCTCCCGCCCCGCCACGATCCGCCGGCTCTCCTCCGGAAATGCCCGGGCATACGCCACTCCCAAATCAGCCACCCATCCCCTCCAGGCCACCCGCTCCAGATGCTCCCGCACGACCTTCCGCTTCACCACGGAAAACGACCGCACCAGCTCCTCCGTTCCGCAGGACTCGCCGCCCTTCTTCACCATCCACTGCAGTCCCCATATCAGCATTTCCTCCAGCGACGCCACCTCACGGGCAGGCAGACGCCGCAGCGCCACCGCCAGCGCTTCCCCCAGAAAGACAGCACGATTCAGCAATCTCCGCCGCGACTCTCCACGGAACGATCCCACCCACCGCAGCAACTCCCCCGGCCGCTCCCCCGCCATCGCCAGAAACGCAGGGGCCACCGCAGCCGGCAGCAACGCCGGCTGCCCATCCTCCGCCCGGCCCACCGGAGCCACTAGACCGCACATCCATTCCCATGCCGCATCCCTCACCTCCACAGCAACGGCCTTCCCCATCCACTTCCCCTCCACCCACGACGTCTCCTCAGGAAACACCCCGTCCCAGTCGCACCGCCGCGTCAACCCAAGCATCCTCCGCTGAAACGCCACCCCTCCCGACCACAGCTTCCGCCGCCTCACTTCCTCCCGCGATTCCACAAACCATAGCGCTTCCTCCAATTCCTCCACTCCCGGCTCAGGCACCCCCTCAGGAACACTCCCCACAAGCGCCTCCAGGCCCAACCGACGCAACTCCGCACTGTCAAGATAACGCGACCATGGCAGCTCACGGCCGATCCAGTCAACCCGCTGCCGCTCCCGAACCTGCGCAAGCGCCGCTCCCACATCCACAAACCGATCGCCCTCCACCCGCACCCAGCGCCCCTGCAGACACTGCGTGGCTCCCGCAAAGCGCTCCCGGTCAGCCTCCCGCATCAGCCTTACCCACAGCCGGTGCGACTCCATCACCCGCGCCGCAAAGCCATCGCCCAGCAACCGCAGCTCTTCCCACCCGAACTTCGGCTTACTCCGCATCGTCAGAATCGCCCCCAGCTGCTGGAGGATCGGTTCATCAATCTTCTCAGGACCCCGCAGCCCTTCCGGCACCTCCTCCTCTG
>CAZSDE010000211.1:2165-3591 GCA_964605435.1 uncultured Akkermansia sp. | reverse complement strand
CAACCCACCCCAGCCAGTTCCCCGCAACTCAAGCACCCACAGCAGAAACGCCGCTTCCGGAGCCAGTTCCCGCAGGGACCGGAATTCCTCCACGGAAATCTCACGCAACTCCTCCCGGAGCAGCCACTCCCACGGCTCCGCCACACTGCCTTCCCATCCCTCCAGCCAATTCACCAGCGCCACCACCTCCGCCTCCCCGGCTTCCCGGGGATGCCAGCCCGCCACCACGCGCGCCACCACCCCAGCCCAGCACCGGTAAGGCCCCGGCGTCATCCACAGCACATCCCGCAACGCCCCCGCCAACCCACCCTCAATCCCAACCTTCCCCAGCACACCCCCCTCCGCAACACGCACCGCATCGCGCAGAATCTCTCCCATCCCACGCCCACGCTGCTTCGGAGTCACCCGCCGCATGTACTCATCCCTCCATCCGTTCACTCCCAACGCCCCCACCGCCACTCCCACCAATCCCCCCGCCTGCTCCCACCCCGACAGCCGAGCCACCCCATCCCTCCCCACCAATCGATACGATTTTCTGCAGATACTCATGATTGAAAACGGAATTGAAATCTTCTCTCACCCAACTCCTCTCCCACTCTCCACCACTCATCACATCCCCCGCACCAGCCAGCACATCATTCAGAATTGAGGGACCGCCCGCTGTTCACTTCAAAATAACTAACTGAAGTTCAGGGTTTTGTGAGGATGAAGGCGGGAGGCTGGGGGCTACAAGCAAATGGCCCAGCCAGCGATTGCGCCCCCAGCATCCCGCCTTCAGACGAATAAAATCCGGCCTGCTGACGGTTGCGCGCTTCTGGCGAAACACCAGATGATCCTGAAACAGGAACGGTCCCTCAATCTGTATGAATCCCACGAGGTCCTCCCGGCAGAACCCACAGCACCCGATCCGTAGATCCTACCAGAAAAACCTCGCGGTAAAAAACTAAAGCACATTTTTACTGGCTTGTCCACGTAAATCTGCGCTTTAGACGGAAAATCTTTCGGATCCCGGAAAAACTTGAGGCGATTCTAAGATCAAGCACTACTCACCCGTCTCAAATCACAAAGTCCCCGCCCAGCGCCAGATGCAGGGCCACCCGGTTGTCGAGCCGCAGCCTCCGGACCAGCGTCAGCTGCGATTTGGCCTGCAGGGCGCGGTTCTGCGTCGCGAGGACGGTCAGAATGTCGCCAATGCCCTGCCGGTAATTGGCGCGCGCCTCGGTATCCGCTTCCGCTGCCAGCCTCAGGGCTTCCTCCAGAGCAACTTCCCGCTCCCGCAGGATCCCCTCGAGCTGCAGCGCTTCCTCCACTTCCCCAAACGCCTTCAGGACGGCCTTCTGCAGGAGTGCAAGGGCCTCATCCTGCTCCGCTCCCCGCCTCCGGATCTCGGCCAGCACCTGCCCCCCGGTGAAAATCGTCTGCGTCA
>CAZSDE010000211.1:0-2155 GCA_964605435.1 uncultured Akkermansia sp. | reverse complement strand
CGCTCGCCAGCAGGTTGCTGAGCGCATCGGTGTTCGTCCCGGCACTGCCAGTCAGCGCCAGCCGCGGAAAAACCGCCCGCCGCGCTTCCTTCTGCCGCATCCCCTGCGCCGCAAACCGCCGCTCGGCCGCCAGAATGTCAGGCCTCCGCAGCAGCAGCTCCGAAGGTAAACCCGCCGGAGCCGCCGCCGGCACACCCGGCAGCCTGCCGCCACCATTCACCCAGCCAGCCGGATACCGACCCAGCAGCAACTCCAGCGCCCGCACCGCCAGCACCTTTCCTTCCTTCCGCTGCGCAAGGGCCGCCCGCGCCGAGGAAACATCGGACCGTGCCAGCCGCAGCTGCGCCCCCAGACTTCCCTCGTTGCCTGCCTGCCCTGTCCGGAACCTTTCCTCCAGCGCCTCCTGAGTATCCTGCGCCGCCTTCAGCGCCAACCCCGCCACCGCTTCCTGCTCCTCTGCCTCCGCCACCGCAAACCATGCCCGCACCACCTGCCCCACCAGCGAAGCCCGCGCCGCCCGCAGGTCAGCCTCCGCGGCCTCCGCCCCCGCCACCGCCGCCGCCGTCCCAGCCCGGATCCTCCCCCAAAGATCAAGCTCCCACTGCAGATTCACTGCGCTCGTGTACGTCGTCACCTCAAACGGCGTCACCTGAGGCTCCGCCGGCGCCCCTCCGCCGCCTCCCGGCGCCCCACCCGCATCCGCCGCCCCCCGGCCGAACGGAAAACCAATGAAGTTCCGCTGCGAACGATCCGTTCCCAGCCGGCCCTCAAGCTGCGGCAATCCCTGGGCCGCCGCACTCCGGATCAGACTGGCTGCCTGATCCCGACGCGCCGACGCAACCTTCAAATCAGGATTATGCGCGAGCGCTTCCTTCACCAGTTCCTCCAGCCGCCGGTCCCCGAACCGCTTGACCCATTCCAGATCAACTCCGCGCGCCCCTTCCCGAGTCGTAATCCACCCGCCCGGCACCGCCACCCCACTCTCTTCCAGACGCGACGGAGGAGACACCGCCCGGCAACCCGGCAGCATCACAGTGAACATCAGCAATCGTCGGCGCAGCATGTCTCGGATCCCTCTCCCCAACCCCCATGCACAGGTTGCCCACCCCATGCAAGCCCTCGCGGAAGAGATCGGGATTGCACCACCCTCCCCCCCAACTCCATTCTCCCACCATGCGACTCCCTGCCTCCGCCCTGTCCGCCGCCGCCGCCGCCCTCCTCCTAACCCCGGCCCAAGCCCAGCAGAAATCCCGCTCCGCTTCCGCCAAAGCAATCCCCAAACCCACCGAAACCGTCCCCACCAGACCATCCGGCACTTCCTCGGAACTCGACCCCGCCCTGCGCGCCCGCATCGAAGCCTTCTTCTCCCTCCTGCGCGAGGAACGCACCTCGGCCGCCTACGAAAAACTCTTCGAAGGTTCGTTCGTCGCCGAAGAAGACCGCGACCTCCTCCAGCAACTCACGGACGTAACCGACCAGGTCATGGAAGGCTGCGGGAAACTAGAAGGAACCGAACTCCTCTCCGCCAAATCAGCCGGACGCAGCCTCCGCGAACTGATCTACGCCGTCAATTTCCGCAAACGCCCGGTCCGCTGGCGCCTCTACGCCTACTTCTCGGATGGCCGCTGGCAGATCATCGACACCAGCGTCAACCCGGACGTCACCTCGTTCTTCCACGGCGACCGCGAGCCCGCCCCACAGCCCGCCCGGACCGAAAAGCAGTGACCCCCACCCCGCGCTTCATCCACCCCTTCTCCGGCATCGGCGGCTTCCGCCTCGCCCTCCCCAGCGCCGGCGCCCACTGCGTCTTCCCCAGCGACTGGGACCGCTGGGCCCGCCGGACCTACAAGGCAAATTTCGAGGAGGAACCTGCCGGCGATATCCGCCCGATCAGCGCCAGTGACATCCCCGCCCACGACATCCTCTGCGGCGGTTTTCCCTGCCAGCCCTTCAGCCTCGCCGGCGTCAGCAAAAAACTCTCCCTCGGCCGCCGCCACGGATTCGATGACGAACGCCAGGGGAACCTTTTCTTTGAAATCACCCGCATCCTCCGGCACCACCAGCCCGCCGCTTTCGTCCTCGAAAACGTCAAGAACCTCACCAGCCACGACCAAGGACGCACCTTCGCCATCATCCACGAATCCCTCACCGCCGA
>CAZSDE010000210.1:2288-6509 GCA_964605435.1 uncultured Akkermansia sp. | reverse complement strand
GACGGTGCCCGGAAAAGATGCGTTGCCGGCGTTGCTGGCTTTCTGCCGACTCCGGCATGCTGGAGGGCTGGCGCGGCGCCGTCGCGGGCCGCTCTTTAATATTCCTTGATTTTCCTATCGGGTCCGGCATAGCGTCGTGGACCCATGTCAGACCTGAAAATCAAGAAAATCGTCGGGCGCGAAGTGATTGACTCGCGCGGCAACCCAACTGTGGAAGTAGATGTGCACCTCAAGGGGGGAGCGATGGGCCGGGCGGCAGTGCCGAGCGGAGCCAGCACGGGGGAGCATGAGGCATGGGAACTGCGGGATGGAGACAAGGCACGGTTTCTTGGCAAGGGAGTGCGCAAGGCTGTGGAGAATGTGAACACGGTGCTGGCCAAGGCCCTGTCCGGCAAGGACGCCGGAGACCAGACGGCCATTGATGCCCTCATGGTGAATCTCGATGGCACCCCGAACAAGGCGAAGCTTGGTGCCAATGCCCTCCTTGGCATCAGTCTGGCAGTTGCCAAGGCGGCGGCGTCGCAGGTCAAGAAGCCACTCTATGCGTACCTCGGCGGCCCGAAGGCGAAGGTTCTGCCTGTGCCCATGATGAACATCATCAATGGGGGAGCCCACAGCGATGCCCCGATCGATTTCCAGGAATTCATGATCATGCCCAAGGGGGCACCGAGCTTCAGTGAAGCCATCCGCTACGGCGCGGAAATCTTTCATTCACTCAAGAAGGTCCTGCACGACCGCGGTCTGAGTACCGCTGTGGGTGACGAAGGTGGCTTCGCCCCGACCCTCAAAAGCGCGGACGATGCGCTGTCGGTCATCGCCAAGGCCGTCGAAAAGGCCGGCTACAAGCTCGGCGAGCAGATCTTCATTGCCCTCGATGTGGCGTCATCGGAATTCTATGACCGCAAGAAGGACGCTTACGTGTTCAAGAAGAGCGATGGTTCCGTGCGCAGTGCCGAGGAACTGGTGGCCTACTATGCGAAGCTCCAGAAGAAGTATCCGATCATCAGCATCGAAGACGGCTGCGCCGAGAACGACTGGACCGGCTGGAAGATTCTGACCGACAAGCTCGGCAAGAACACGCAGTTGGTGGGCGATGACCTTTTCGTGACCAATGTCCAGTTCCTCCAGAAGGGGATCGATCAGGGCGTCGGGAATTCCATTCTCGTGAAGGTCAATCAGATCGGAACGCTCACAGAGACTCTGCAGGCCGTTGAACTGGCGCACCGCAATGGCTACACGGCGGTACTCAGCCATCGTTCCGGCGAAACCGAGGACAGCACAATTGCCGACCTCGCAGTCGCCACGAACTGTGGACAGATCAAGACTGGCTCGATGAGCCGGTCCGACCGGATTGCGAAGTACAACCAGTTGCTGCGCATCGAGCAGGAACTGGGATCGAAGGCGGTCTACGGAGGCCGCATGAAGCACTGATGACTCTGCGGGGTGTTCCTTCATGCGAGGAACACCCCGCTTTTCATGTCCCTGACCATGCCGCCGAGAATCAACGCCGAAGAACCATCGACCATCTGGGTTCCCATTGGCCGGGCCGCTCAGGCCCTCTGCTTTGTCTGCCTCGTCGGAGGATTGGCTGTCAGTTTTCTGCCGAGGCTCCGGGAGTATCAGACGGTCGATGCCGAAGCCCGCAAGCTCGAGACTGAGCGCGACCGGCTGCGGCTGGAAAAGGAACGGCTCACGAGCCAGTCGGAACTGCTCAACGACCGTGATTACGTGGAGTTGCTGGCGCGGGATCGGCTTAATTATTCCATGGACGGGGAAACCGTGTACCGTTTTCCGGACGAGGCTCCGGCGGCGGTACCCCGGCGCCCGTGAAATCGGAATCCGCTGACGGATTCCGGAACCCGATTTTTATGGCCACATTCTTCCGTCTTTTCATGGTTCTGCTGCTGGCTGGCGGCATTTCTGGATTGTCCGCGCAGCAACCTGCGGGCGGGGCACCGCCTCCTGAAGTGACAGTCGATGCAGCGTCTCCCGAGGCCCTTGCGGCGGCGGCACCGGCCCCCCGGAGCTTTGATCAGAAGATCGACCAATTTTTCGGCGATTACACATCCGGTTTTGTGAACTCGATTTTCTTCACTGTGAAGATCGGGGGCTACGAAGTGCTGGCGGTGGTCCTGTGGCTGGCCGCGGCGGGAGTCATTCTGACCTTTGCATTCCGCTTTGTGAATATCCGGTCGTTCGGCCTCGCGCTGCGTACGGTGCGGGGCGATTACAGTGGGAAGGACGACCCGGGCGAAGTCACGCATTTTCAGGCGCTCAGTGCTGCGGTTTCCGGAACGGTGGGACTGGGAAATATTGCGGGCGTGGCCATCGGCATCAAGCAGGGTGGCCCGGGCGTGGCCTTCTGGCTGTTCCTGAGTGGTTTCCTTGGCATGACAACGAAGTTTGCGGAATGCACACTCGGCGTGAAGTACCGTCAGATTCATCCCGATGGCCGGGTCAGTGGCGGAGCGATGTATTACCTGAGGCAGGGATTGGCGGACCGCGGACTCGGGAGCCTCGGCCGGGTTCTCGCCTTCTTCTTTGCGATCTTCTGTGTTTTTGCCTCGTTCGGGGGCGGCAATATTTTCCAGGTGAATCAGACCACGGCGCAGCTCATTGCGGTGACTGGCGGGAGTCAGAGTTTCTTTGCGGCGAACCAATGGGTCTTCGGTGCCATCATGGCAGGCATGACGGCCATGGTCATTCTCGGAGGGATCCGCGGCATTGCCAAAGTCACGGACAAGCTGGTGCCCCTCATGTGCATCACTTACATCGTGAGCTGCCTGATCGTGCTCGCGGTCAATGCGGGTGGCATTCCGGCGGCGCTCGGCCGGATTGTCACCGAAGCGTTTCAGCCAAGGGCAGCGGTGACTGGTGGTCTGCTGGCAGCCTTCATCTGGGGCATGCGGCGGGCGACCTTCTCGAATGAAGCGGGGATTGGATCGGCACCGATTGCGCACGCGGCGGCGAAGACGCGCAAGCCGGCTTCCGAAGGAGTCGTGGCTCTGCTGGAACCGTTCATGGACACCGTGGTGATCTGCACGATGACTGCGCTGGTGCTCTGTGTGACCATGCAGTTCGATGGAGACACGGGGAATTTCATGCTGCACGGCCAGCCGTTTTCGCTGGGTGGCAAGGATACTTCGACCGGATTCGGGATTCAGATGACATCGCTGGCCTTTGAATCGGTCCATTCATCCTTCCGCTATGTGCTCTTTGCCTGTGTGTTCCTTTTTGCCTTTTCCACACTGATCACATGGAGCTACTACGGCCTGCAGTCGTGGCAGTACCTCTTCGGCAAGACCAAGCTGGCCGAGAACCTGTACAAGGTGATATTCTGCTTCGTCATTGTGATCGGGGCGGCAGCTTCCATGGACAAGGCGATTGATTTTTCCGATGCTTCGCTCTTTGCGATGAGCATACCGAATCTGATCGGGGTTTATCTGCTGCTTCCGGTGGTGCGGAGGGAGTATGCGGATTTTCTGGAACATGCCCGCACCGTTGACGAACGGAAGAAGAGCAAATGAGCGGAAGAATCTGGTGGCGGCAGTCTGGAACCGCAGCGGTGACTCTGGCCGCGGCTCTGGCGGCGTTCTGCGGCAGCGTCCGGGCGCAGGAAACCGCGGCACCTCCCAAGGCAAGAGCAGTCGAGGCAGACGATGCTCCGCAGGCGCTTCCCGTGGAGCGCGACACCGTCGTGCGCGTCCAGATTTTCCTCGATGAGAACAATCACGGACCCGGCAAGATCGATGGCAAGCTCGGCGAATTCGGGAAGAAGGCGGCATCGGTCTACAATCAGATCCGTGGGTTGCCGCCGGGTGATTACACGACTCTGATTGCCGATGCGGAACGGGCCGTCACGGAACCGTATGCCATCTACACGGTGGCCGAAGGCGATCTCAAATTCGTGACACCCGGTCTCCCGACCAGGCCCGAGCAGCAGGCGAAGCAGAAATACATGGGGTACCGCAGCCTGCTGGAAATGGTGGCCGAACGATTCCACACGAGCGAGGAATTCCTGCAGTCGCTCAACGGGAAGAATCTCTACAATCTGCGTGCGGGATCCGAAGTGAAGGTTCCCAATGTGAAGCCCTTCCGGATCGAGGACCTCCCGAAACACCGCAGGTTCGAGAAGGACGAAGTGCTCAGCCGCCGGGCCGTCGTGGTCGACATTGCGGCCCGTGTCGCCGTATTCTTCGACGAAAACAACAAGCCCTTCGC
>CAZSDE010000210.1:1170-2278 GCA_964605435.1 uncultured Akkermansia sp. | reverse complement strand
TCGCGAGCTTTCCGATCACGCCCGGGAAGCCGAAGTTCATTCAGTTCGGCGAGTGGAAAGTGACGAACATGGTGACGACGCCGGAATTCCGCTGGGACAAATCCATGCTCGAAAAGGGTCAGCGCAGCGAACAGGCATACCAGATTCCGATCGGTCCGAACAGTCCCGTGGGCATCGTGTGGACCGGGACGTCGCGATCGGGCATCGGTCTCCATGGCACGGCGACACCGCACAGCATCGGGCGGAGCGAAAGTGCGGGCTGCATCCGCTTTGCGAACTGGGATGCGGTGCGGTTGCCGGACCTGATCCGCCCGGGGGCGCGCGTCGTGATCCGTTGAATCTTCCGCTGGTGGCAGCGGGCAATCCCTGACACGGAGAAGGTGAGGGCGGGACGCGCCCCCAGCGATTTTCATGATTCAGCCAAGCTACGATAAAACGGGTGCCGGAAGGCAGCCAGTGTATGTGATCGGGCACCAGAACCCGGATACCGATGCGATTTGTTCCGCGATCGGCTACGCCGAACTGCTGCGTCGGACTCGTCATCCGGATGCGGTGGCGGCCTGCTGCGGTGGACTGAATCCGCGCACGCAGTGGGCGCTGCGTCAGGCTGGCGTGGAAGCTCCGCGGTTGCTCATGGATCTGCGGCCGACGGCGGAAATGATCTGCCGGGAGGATGTCGTGCAGGTACGCGATGACGAGACGTTTCTCAATGTTTACGGGCTCATGGAACGGGCGGCCATCCGGAGCATTCCGGTGGTTGATGGCGGAGGGAAGGTGATAGGCCTCGCCAGCGTTCAGGACCTGCTCCAGTTGCTGCTGCACAATGTGTCCGATCAACTGCATGCCCGCAAGGTGCGGACGACTCTTGCGAACATTGCAATGACGCTGGAAGCGAACGTCGACTGCGGCAGCGATCTGGAAACCGAGCAGGAATTCGTGCTTACGGTGAGTGCCTCGAGCGAGGAAACGGTGGTGCGGCGGCTGCATCAGTTCCCTGGACGTGAACTCGTCGTGGTGGTGGGCGACCGGCCCGAGATTCACCGTCAGGCCATTTCCTATGGAGTGCGCGCCATTGTCCTCACGAACAGTGCGCATCTTTCGCCCGAGC
>CAZSDE010000210.1:0-1160 GCA_964605435.1 uncultured Akkermansia sp. | reverse complement strand
CGGGGCAGGCGGAACGGCAGGGCTGCACCGTGATTTCCTGTCCGCATGATACGGCGAGCACGACGCAGCTGATCCGTTGTTCGCGGCGCATCGCGGAGGCCGTCGAACGCGGCATCCGCATGGTGGGTGCCCGGACGCACATTCACAGCATCCGGCAGGAAATCCAGAACAGCAGCCAGCCGCTCTTTCCCGTCATCCGGGAAGAAACCGGCCAACTGGTCGGCGTCTTCAGTAAATCGGACCTCCTCGACCCACCGCGGCAGCGGCTCGTGCTGGTCGATCACAACGAACTGTCGCAGGCCGTGCCGGGGGCGGCCGACGCCAACATTCTTGAAGTCATCGATCACCATCGCCTCAGCGGCAACCTTGTCTCGCGCGAGCCGATCCGCTTCATCAATGAGCCCGTGGGATCTACCTCGACCATCGTGGCGCGGCTGTTTCAGATGCAGGGACAGGAACCGTCGGTGCCGGTGGCCATGTGTCTCTGCGCGGGCATCATTTCCGATACGCTCAAGCTGACATCGCCAACGACGCGGTCGATGGACCGGGAAATGCTTCCGTGGCTGGCTGGGCTGGCGGGCATCGAGGTGGATACCTTTGCACGGGATTTCTTCGCGGCTGGATCCCTCCTGCGGGCGGCACCGGCAGAATCGATTCTCAATACCGACCGCAAGGAATTCAACGAGCATGGCTGGAGAATCACCATCAGTCAGATTGAAGAACTCGGGCTCGATGACTTTCCGCGGCGCCGGGAGGAACTCGCGGCTGCCCTCGAAGCGTTCCGCGCAGCTGCCGGATACGATTTTTCCTGCCTGCTCGTCACTGACATCCGGAAGCACAGCAGTCTGCTGCTGACTGCGGGAAACCGGGCGGTGGTGCGGGAGATTGATTTTCCGCAGCTGGGGCCCGACCTCTTTGAACTGGATGGCGTGGTATCGCGCAAGAAGCAGTTTTTCCCGTTCATCAGCCGGGCGCTCGCGAAGGCGCAGCGGGAGTGACGCCGTGCGGCAGCGGGCTGCGGTGGAGTCTCGGGACCGATGCGGACCGTTATTCAGGGCAAGATGAATGAATTTGCCGATGACTTGCTGGCGAGGGCGGCGGAAGCCCTTGGGATTTCCCCGGAGGAATTGTCGACGCTGGTGCCGCGCGGGGCAGCTGTG
>CAZSDE010000209.1:0-6524 GCA_964605435.1 uncultured Akkermansia sp. | reverse complement strand
GACACAGACATGGCCTACCAGGGCCTCCAGCTCTCCATCGCCCGCGACCGCAGCAGCCTCGACACCGCCCTCCGGAAGGCCGCATGGCTGGGAGCCGCAACCGCCCTCGCCTCCCTCGCCATCCTCATCCCCCTCCTCCAGCACACCCTCAGATCCAGCCTGCAGCCACTGGAAGAATTCGCCCGGCGCACCGACGCCATCGACCCAGGAATACCGCCCGTCACCATGGAGACCGCCTCCCTGCCCGCGGAACTCTCCCCCATCGCTTCAAAACTGAACGAACTCCTCGCCCGCGTCCACGCCTCCATCCTGCGCGAACGGCGCTTCGCCCGCGATGTCGCCCACGAACTGCGCACCCCAGTCGCCGAACTCCGCGCCCTCGCCGAACTCGCCACCCAGTGGCCCGACGAAGCCACCCCGGCCGCCTTCTCCCAGGTCCTCGAAATCACCTCGGAAATGGAAGCCATGGTCGCTTCCCTTACCCTCCTCAACCGCCTCGAAGCCAACCCCAGCCCCATCAGCTGCGAACCCGTCAACCTGTCCCCCATCCTCCTCCGCCTCATCGAACGCAGCTCGCCCGCCGCCACCGCCGCAGGACTCCAGCTCTCCTGCCCGGACCTCTCCTCCGCCATCACATGGGAAACCGATGCCACCCTCTGGAAGGCCGCCGCCTCCAACCTCCTCGGCAATGCCATCAGCTACAGCCCCCCAGGCTCCCTCATCACCATCAGTCTGACACCCTCCACCTTCGCAATTCTCAATCCCGCCCCTTCCCTCCAAAACGAGGACCTCTCGCACATGACCCAGCCGTTCTGGCGCAGAGACAAGGCCCGCTCCGCGTCCCAGCACTCCGGCCTCGGTCTCGCCATCGTCGCATCCGTCACCTCACGCCTCGGTCACGGATTCACCCTCGCCCTCACCCCCGACGGCCAACTCGCCGCCACCATCACGATAAGCAGCCCATCAGCAGCATCAGCCAAACCCTCCTGAAACCCGCGCATAAGCCGGCTCACTTCACCTCGACTGTCACTTTCCGGATGGTTCCAGTGAACTCATTGCCGTACTGCGGGTAGTCCGGTGATACATTGGTTGCGCCATCCACACCGACATCGGCACCCTCGTCCCCGGAGAATGCAAACGGCTGCGTTTTGGGAATGTGGGCTTCAGCCACCTGCTCGCCATCGACCGACAGAATGGACCTGCCACCCGCCCCCGGCCGCGCCGATTCCGGAATGAATTCATAACGAACCGTATGCCGTCCCGCGGTCAGCGGCTTCGGCGACCCAATATTCGTCCGCTCAAGGGCAAAGTAATTGTACTCATGATGCGGCCGCCCGTCCTTCAGGTAAACCGCCCATCCCCCAAAGTAACCCGCCTGCGCAATGATCACTCCGCTGGCCTTGTCATCCGGAACCTCAATCTCGGCAGTCACCGTGTGCTGCACCCCCTTCACATTGATGAACGCATTCTCCATCATCCCCGTCATCCCAGGATAAACCGTCAGCGACTTCCGCCCGCCCATGAGGTCAGGACGCCCCGCGATTGCTGGATTGAAGCGCTCGGAGCGCCGGTCATCGATCGGGTACACCCGGTTCCGCACCGCTTCCCGGTCGAACACAGCCTGCAGTTCCCGGAGCTTCTCCGGCTTCTCAGCCGCAAGATTGCGGGCCTGACTGAAATCCTCGTCCACATGATAGAGTTCCCACACATCGTCCTTGAGGGGCGGATTCTCCGCAAGAAGCCACGGAATGGAATGCCGCGTGCACGCCACCCAGCCCTCATGGTAAATCCCGCGGTTCCCGAAGATCTCGAAATACTGCGTCGTGTGCCTCTCCGGAGCATCCACCGCATTCACCGAATAAAGCATGGATACCCCATCCATGGGACGCTGCGACACTCCATTGACCATCTTCGGCTGAGGCAAGCCCGCCGCCTCCAGCACCGTCGGAGCCACATCGACCACATGATGAAACTGACTGCGCACGGCCCCGCCCGCCGCCTTCATGCCCTTCGGCCAGTGCAGCACCATCCCATTGCGCGTCCCCCCGAAATGACTCGCCACCTGCTTCGTCCACTGAAAGGGCGTGTTGCCAGCCCATGCCCAGCCGATCGCAAAGTGAGGATACGTCATCGGCCCACCCCAGGTCTCCAGATGCGACATCATCTGATCAGCCTTCCCGACAATCCCATTGAGGGCCATCATCTCGTTATACGTTCCCTCGGGCCCGCCTTCGGCACTGGCCCCGTTGTCTCCCACAATGTAGAAGAAGAGCGTATTCTCGAGTTCTCCAATGGCCTCCAACTGCGCCACCAGCCGGCCAACCTCATGATCCGTATGCTCGGCAAACCCAGCAAAGGTCTCCATCTGCCGCTCAAAGAGACGCCTCTGCTCCGCTGACATGGTTTCCCATGCCGGGATCTCCGCCGGACGCGGTGTCAGCTGCGTGCCCGCAGGAATCACCCCCAGCTGCTTCTGCCGCGCAAAGGTCTGCTCCCGCAGCTTGTCCCAGCCACCCGCAAATTCCCCTTTGTACTTCGCGATCCATTCCTTCGGAGCATGATGCGGCGCATGCGTCGCCCCCGTCGCAAAATAAAGGTAGAAAGGCTTGTCCGGCGTCAGCGACTGCTGCGCACTGACCCAGCGGATCGCCTGATCCGTCATATCCACCGTGAAATGATAGTTGGGCGACTTCCGGTGCTCCACCCGCGTCACCCCATCATAAATGGCCGGAGCCCACTGATTGGTCTCCCCACCGATGAATCCATAGAATTTGTCGAAACCCGATCCCGTCGGCCAACGGTCGTACGGACCGGAAACCGAGACTTCCCATGGCGGCGTCTCATGATACTTGCCGAAGGCTGCCGTGCTGAACCCATTCTGCCGCAGAATCTCCGCAAGCGGCGTGATGCTGCTCGGACGGATCCCCGTGTTCCCCGGGAAACCAGTCGCCAATTCCATAATCGCTCCCGCATTGTTGGCATGATGATTGTGCCCGGTCAGAAGCGCCACCCGCGTCGGACTGCACAGCGCGGTCGTGTGAAACCGATTGTACTTCAATCCCTGCTTCGCCATGCGCTCCAGCGTCGGCATCCGGATCGGACCACCAAACGCAGAACTGTGACCGAATCCAATGTCGTCAATCAGCACCACCACCACATTGGGAGCCCCCTCCGGTGCCTTCACCTCGAAACGCTCCGGAGCCCTCGCATCCCGCGCATCCACCGTCTCGATGAGCGCAGGTTCCGGCCCCACAATCGGAAGCACCGTCCGGTCCATTCCTCCGGCTGCCGACCCGGCGGTCCCTGACAAGGACCCCAGCAGACTGACAACAAACCCGCTCAGAAGCGGCAGCGGCAAATGGACGGACTTTTTCATGGCGGCAAACTCTTGTCTATCCCGGTACCGTCGCGCTCCGGCCTCGCCCTGTCGATACGCATCCCGCATAAACCATATCCGTTTTGCGCAATTCTCCGCCAATCAGACTTGTGGTGCCGCAGGCTTTCCGGCAGCGTCCCCCCTGTGGTCACAGTCCCACCCGCCTTCCTCGCCCGCTTCTCCGACCCGGAACAGCTCATGGGAGCCATCCGCGGAGCCGACCTCGATCCCTGCCAGCTCACCCGGGGTCCGGCAGTCAGCGAAATCTCAAGAATCGCCTTCGCCGGCAGCACGCTCGACACCGCCAGCCTCGGGCCAGGCTTCGCCTTCACGGGCACCACGGCCCGCGACAGCTTCACCCTCATCTATGCCCGCGATTGCCCAAGACCGGCAAAAATCCTCCACTTCGGCATGACGCACGGACCGGGCATGCTCGGCTGGTACCAGCCGGGCGCTGACCTCGAAGCCATCACCCCAGCCGGCTTCGGCACCGTCACCCTCACCATTCCCACCGACACCTTCCTCGCTGCCCTCGCGACCCATTTTCCAGCGGCCACCAAATCCATCCTTTCGCGGAGCGCCGCCCTCATGCCGGATCCTGCCGCGCTCCGCCAGATCCATGAACTCGTCGCCGGACTGCGCCCCCTCGCAGAAGCGCAAGGTCAAGACCCCGACACCGCACACATCCTCGCCCTCGCAGAAACCGAGATCATCGACGCCTTCGCAGCGGCCTTCCGCAGCGGATGCTCCGCCCATCTTCCCGCAGGTGACAGCCGCTTGAACCGCCGCTTCCAGAAACTCCGCGCCACCCGCGACTTCATCCACGAACACCTCGGACAACCACTCTACATCAACGACCTCTGCGCCGCCGTCGGACTCAGCCGCCGCAGCCTCGAAACGCTCTGCCGCGACCTCCTCGACGTCAGCCCCAATACCTACCTGCTGCACCAGCGGCTCCATGGCGTCCGCCGCAGCCTCCTCGCCTCGGAACCAAAACCCGGCACCATCAAACGCATCGCCCTCGAATGGGGCTTCTGGCACCTCGGCCGCTTCGCCGCCGATTACCGCGCCATCTTCGGCGAAGGCCCCACCAAGACCCTCAGCGCACGCCATCGGAAGCGGATGCACCACTGATACCACCCACTCTCACGGCGTCCACACCCAGCGCGGATCCCGGATCATCCGGAGCGCCTCGGCCACGGAAAATGCCCGTTCCGCCCGGCCCGCAAAAACCGCCCGGTGCGCCGCCAGCCGCTCCCGTTCCCATGGCTCGGGCTCATGACGCTTCCGGTGCGGAACCCTCATCCCCACCAGCATCGCCAGATAGCCCTCGATCCCGAACTGATCACTGTCGGAAAGGCAGCCCGCCTTCGCCAGCAGACTAGGTCCGTTCTCCTCATGAAAATCCACCACCTGCTGCGCCCCATGCAGCGCCGTCTCCCTCCGGCAATGCTCCCAGAATGGCGTGTTCAGGCGTGTGTTGAAACGGTAATGCAGCGCCAGGAAATCCCGGATCTCATCCCAGCGCGCTCCCATGAAGCGGTTGTAGACATCCCGCAGCCGCGGCCCCGGCTCGCCCAGCGAATCCAGCAGCGACTCGGCCACCGTACGGCACTGCGCACACAGTATCATCAGAGCCGTCGCCTCCAGCGGTTCCACGAATCCAGCGGCATTCCCCACCGCCACCACATTCCCAATCCACGAGCGGCGATAGCGCCCGGAACGGAACGGCACTACCCGCGTCGCCCCAACCCCCGGATTCTTCCGGCGGAATTCCGCCTCGGCCTCCTCATCCGAAACAAACGCCGACGCATACACATAGCCCCGGTTCACATGACGCTCATGATCAATCCGCCAGCACCAGCCATGATCCATCGTCTCCGCGGTCGTGTACGGATCAATCGGCTCCCCCTCCCCACGCTCCCGCGGACCAATCACGGCACGGTCACAGAAGAGCGAATCGCCAAAACTGAGAAACGGTTCCCCGAATTCCCGCCCGATGATGCGGGCATGAAAACCCGAAGCATCAATGAAGAAATCCGCCGACCGCTCGCCCCCCTTCCGCAGTTGCACCGACCGCACCTCGTCTCCCTCCCGCTGGACCGTTTCCACCAGATCATCCTCGATGATCACCCCGAGGGCCGCCGCCTGCCATTCAAGATACCCCACCAGCTTGATGTTCTCGATGTGATACGCCACCCCGGTCACCGGGATGACCGGCTGCCCGCGCTCATCCCGCACAAAAGCCTTCCGCCGCGCCATCAGAGCCGCCGACAGACTCATGTCGCTCAGCTCCTCCCCGCAGTAGAATCCATTGTTCCGCGGCAGATCCGTGAACCTCACCGAAAACTGCTGATCAAAGGTATACGGAAACTCCGGCCGCTCACCCCACAGAAACCGGATCCCCAGCTTCCACGTCGGCTGCGCCCGCGCATAAAAATCCTGCGGCGGCAACCGCAGGAACCGATGCAGATGAGCCGGAAAATACGGCGTCGTGCCCTCACCAACCCCGATGATTCCAATCTCCGGACTCCGCACGACCCGCACCTCCAGATGGGGCAGCACACGCTTCAGCGTGATCGCCGCCATCATCCCGGCCGATCCGCCACCCAGCACCAGCACTTTTGCAATCATGTGGTTTCCAGAAAAAAGCCGACCGCTCCGGCATGCGGAACGGTCGGCTGATAATTTTTGAGCCTTGCCACGGCCAGAACCTCAGTTCCGCCGGCGACGAGCACCCAGACCAATCAGCGCTGCTGCGCCCAGCACCGCCGATCCCGGCTCCGGAATCTGCTCGATGATGATGCCCGTGATGCTGCCACGCGCAGTGCCCAACCGGGGGGCTCCCGCGATCGTCAGGGTCGCTCCAGTGGTCGTGCCGCTCAGCCAGTAATTCCCTGCCTGCGATGCCGTCAGCAGGCTCCACTGCGAACCGGTTGACGCAAGGCTGCTCGCCATGCCCGCATGCGCCTGGGCCTGACCGCCCAAAACTGCCACGCCATTGACCGTGAAGTCCTGCGTGGTGTACAGCGTGGCCGACTGGTCACTGGCCAGCAGTCCGTAGACCCGGTATTCAGCATACGGGATGTTGGTGAGCGTCATCGAGACACCCGCACCACCGTCATCAAGATACCCCACCGCCAGACGA
>CAZSDE010000208.1:5830-6536 GCA_964605435.1 uncultured Akkermansia sp. | reverse complement strand
GATGAATTCGCGCTGGGAGCCTTCCGGAGGATGGTAATGGAGGCGGGCCACGGCGAGGTCGCCTGGTCCGGCGGCCACGCCGACGATGAAGCGTGCTTCGGTGAGCGGACTCCAGACGGTGCCGGACCGGGACCGGGCGCGCACGAGGACCGTCTGCGTGAGAGCGATTGGTGCGCTGTAGGCCGTTCCCCTTGGATTTCCGGTGTAGGCTTCGCGCGGGTCACTGCCATCGAGCGTGTAGTAGATGGTCCCGGCGGAAGCGGTCATGGCGAGGCTGAAGCCGGGAGCGACCACACCGCCCGCTGTGGCGAACTCCGGGGCGGTCACGGTCGGCCATAGTCCGACGCCGCGCAGTCTTGCGAAAAACGAAGCGGCCCCGGTGTCGGCATGTTTGGCGGGCAGGTAGCTATCGCGCACAGCGGCGACTGATGGCAGCCAGTCTGCTTCCCGTGTGTAGACTGGTTTCACGGGAACGCCTGGACGGCTTTCCGTGTTGCCGTAGGGAGTGGCGTCGGCGGTATCCCCCCAGCGGGCGCTTTCTGCCACGATGGCGACATCCAATTCATCGGCTGCTGACCGCCAGCGCTGCTGATTGCGGCTCAGCGTGAGGACACCGCCGGGGAAGAGGTGCCGCCGCACGCGGTCGGCGAAGAGCAGGCGCCATTCGCCATTCTCGCGCAGCCGCTGGTAGAGTCGTCCAGCGGTC
>CAZSDE010000208.1:3935-5820 GCA_964605435.1 uncultured Akkermansia sp. | reverse complement strand
GTCTGTGGCCGTATTGGGTGCCGACGGGCTGACGCGGTCGATGGCGGGATTATCGAGCATGATTTCCTGATCCCAGACGCCGAAACGGAAGCGGAGGTCGGGGCCTGTGCGGCGGCGCCATGCGTAGCCGTTGTGGTGCGGCCAGTCCTCGCAGTCTGTGAGCACGTGCAGGAGGTAGTAATCGGCGAACTGAGCCACATCGACGTATTCCTGCACGGCGGAGTAGGCCGACTCGTTCACCAGACTGCCAGGTGCGGACATGAGTGCGAACATGGTTTTCCAGCGGCTGGTCGGCGATGGATCCGGGTCAGTGAAATCGTCGACGACTTCGTAATCCTCGGGGCGTCCGCCGAGATGGGATGTCGCGGTGGGCACGTTTCATCCACACATCGCGGAAGTAGACCGAGTCATCCGGACGGTAGCGTCCGGCGTCCCATGAGACGAGGCCCCAGCTGTCGGTGAAACTCGCCCGCAGGATGAGTTTGTCGAATTCATCGACGGGATTGTCTGGGAAGATGGCGTGGCGGAGTTTGGCTTCACCGACTTCGCCGCGGAAGCTCAGGCGCAGGGAATGCTTCTGCATGCGCCATGGCCGGCGGCTTGAATTGCCGTGCACTTCCACCACACAGGTTTCGCTGAAGTCGCGTTCCCGTCCTGAGGGATCGAAGAATTCCATGGAGCACCGGCGTTCCCATGCAGAGCCCGTGCTCTGGGGGTTCTGGTAGATGCCGGATGGACCGAGAAAATCTCCGGGAGCGAGCGACAGGGACACCACCGGAAGCGACCGCAGGGCGTCGGCCACCGTGTAGCCTGGCGCGGCCGCCGCATTCACCACGGACGGATCCATTTCGTAGTCGCCGGGGACTGTGCCATCGCGGGCACCGTCATTGCCGTCCACTTCCGCATTGATGCCCCATGCTGCGGGCCAGCCAGCGGGCAGAGCCGGCTGCCTCAGGATCTCGTCCATGAACAGATAGGTCTGGGTATCGACGCCCGAGGAAAGGAATCCCGGGCGGAAGGCCGCCGCTCGCAGCACCGTGGTCCGTGCGATGGTGAGCGGGCCAGACCATGGCAGGCCGGTGGTTTCGGTCGGCTCGCTGCCATCGGTCGTGTAGCGGATCTGTGCACCGGGGGTGGCGCAGGTGATTTCCAGCGGGAAAGGGCCGGGATGAAAGCCGCGGTCAGTGGAGAATTTCGTGTCTGCCACCATCCCATCGAAGGCCTGGGCATTGGCGGTTCCCGGCGTGGGCACTGCGTAATACCGTGGGCGCAGGACCGCCCGCTGCTCGGCTTCCAGTTCCGGAGCGAAGAGCAGGTCGGTGTCGCCGGCCGATTCGTTGAGCACCTGCACGGCGAGCACATTATCGCCCTCCAGCAGCAGGCCGGGTTCTACTGGAATGACGATTTCCTCCGGCGTGAGGGCATCTGCGCGGCTCCGGCCGGTCAGGGCGGCTGCATTCCATGCCGGCTCTGCGACGGCATTGCGCTGCACGAGCGGGCGGCCATTGATCCACGCCGCAAAGCCATCGTCGTAGCGCACGCGCAGCCGCAGCCTCGTGACCTCGGAGGCGCGGGTCAGCTGGAAGGGAATCCGCAGCCGCACGCTGCTGTTCACCCCGGCCATGGCACCGGTGGGCGTGGTCACATGCGGAAGATACGAAGCTGCACGGATTGACAGCGCATTGAGGAACACGCCGAAGGCCGACGACGAGGCATCGCGGCGACCCTGCAGCACCAGCCGACCGCTGGCATCGCTGGCGGCATCCGCTGTAAACGATGCCAGCCCGTCCACCGTCGGCAGCGCACTGCCATTGAAGCTGTAATTCTCCTTCGCCACGACCCCGTTGGCCGTCCAGTCGCTCACCCGAGTGCCGGGACTGCCGGA
>CAZSDE010000208.1:0-3925 GCA_964605435.1 uncultured Akkermansia sp. | reverse complement strand
GCGCGGCGGGAGACCCGCCACCGATACCTCAAGGCCACCAGTTCCCGTCTGATCCCGCGAGAACACGAAATCGCGCAGCAGTCCACCCTCGCTGAAGCCCGCGGCGTTGGCTGGCGTGGCCCGCAGGCGGTCGTCGTAGCCATCGGCTCCCAGATTGCCGAGAGTTACCGTCAGCGCGCCGAAATTCCGGGTCACGGGGCCGGTCTGGACGGCACCCGTGCCGCCGGTGCTGCCGATCACGAACGCCTGGAAACCGGAGGCCGTATTCGCCGCCGCATTGGCATCACGGTCATTGAAATCGATCTTCACGAAATCGCCGCCGCCCACGGCATCGAAGCCCGCACCGAGTGATCCGGCCTGCCAGCCGGTGCCTCCGCCGCCGGCCTCTTTCCAGCCGGGACCGTCCGAGGCCACCGGAATGCGCCACTCCATGGGAGACCCGGATCCTGCCAGCCGCACGGTCGTCCCGTCGACCAATTCCGCGTAGGAAACATTGCGCCGCAGGGCCGGCACCGGATTGATGGCCTGCACGAGCCTGCCGTCCGGAGCGCTCAGGCCAAGGTACTCTCCCCGGGTATCCAGACGGAACGAAGCATGCAGCGGCTGCCCTGACACTGCCCGGTTCTTGCCCGAAACGAAAACCACCGCACGTTCCCCGGCCGCCAGCATCCGGTCCGGAAACACCCACTTCCCAGGCTGCGCCGGATCGTCGCTCAACTGCCAGCCCGCCAGATTCTCGGAAACCAGCCGGTCGTTGCGCAACTCCACCCAGCCAGGCGTGTCACCATCTTCGTCGGCCAGTCCACCCTGATTGTCCGTGAGGACCTCACTGATCTCCAGACCATGAAGCCGTCCAGCCAGAAGCCCAGCCGCCAGCCACCAGCGTACCATGTCATGGATTCGTCGCGCCCTCATGCAGAATGAACGTCACTATGACGTCATCCCGGGGCCGCCGGAAAGAAAAATCAGCCGGAACCTAACGATCAGCTGACCCACGAGCGGAAAGCCTCGATGGCTTCGTATTCGGGCATCCCCAGTTCGTCGTAAAGGCGGGCGGTCGCGCGGTTCCGTTCACCACTCAGCAGGTCAGCCGCATTGTGCGACAGAAACCGGTGCATGGCCCCGATTTTGCGGGCCATCTGGTCGGGACTCATGGGAACCGCCATCTGAATCTCATGCGGCTGGAATTCCTTCTGGTGGCCACGGTAGAGCCAGACCCGGCAATGGGCCCGCCATGCCGACTTCTCCCTCTCCTGCCATGCCTGCCGGAACGCCGCGAAGGCCACACCCTGCACACTGCTCGGATCGGCAAGGTCCCCCGTGATGTAAATCTGATGCGGCTGCAGACGGTCGAGGATCGCCCCCACGCGCGCCGCATCCTTGGCACTAAGCCGGAACTGACGGTAGCGGCCTTCCGCGTAGAACGGAAGATCGAGAAAATGCACATTGGCCGCCTCGACGCCGAGGGCGGCGGCGGCGTCGCGGGCTTCCCCGCGGCGGATGAGACGCTTCAGATCCCGCAACCGTCTCGGAGGATCGCCAAACGGCCCCTTCGCCCCGATTTCCTCGATGACGCCCGTCGCGTAGCGGTCGGCCTCGGCCCAGCGCGCAGGATCGATTTCCGAGGTCTCCTGGAGCACCCGGACAAACCGCAGGGCTTCGGAATCCGTGACGCGCAGATCTCCGCTGGCCATGTGCACGACATGCACCCGGTGCCCCTGACTCACAAGCCGCTCGATGGTTCCTCCCATGCCCATGACATCGTCCTGGGGTTCTGGAGAGAACACCAGACAGACCTTCGGATGCGGCGAAGCCCGTTCCGGCCGCTGGCGGTCATCCGCATCGGGCTTGCCACCTGGCCAGCCGGTGATCGTGTGATGCTGACGGTTGAAGATTTCAATGTTCAGCTCATATCCCCCGCCCTTCCGCGTGAGGAGTTCGCCCATGCCGTTCTCGTTGTATTCCTCGTCCACCAGCTTGAGGATTGGCTTGTTCTCGCGCAGTGCGAGCCAGCAGACCGCCCGCCGCGTTTCCTGCGGTGTCCACTCGGCCCTCCCCACCAGCCACGGCAGCTTGATCCTCGTGAGCGCATTCGAAGCCGCCCGGTCGATCAGAAAACGCGCGTCTCCATGACTCTGCAGGAAGGATGCGGATACGGCCTCGTTTTCCTCACCCTCGACGGCACGCGCCACGATTTCCGATTTGTTTTCACCCCATGCCATCAGGACGAGCCGCTTCGCCCGGAGGATCGTCCCAACGCCCATGGTGATCGCAAAGCGCGGGACATTGTCTTCGCCCAGAAAGTCCGCCGCCGCATCCTGACGCGTGACCCGGTCGAGAGGCACCAGCCGCGTCAGCGAATCCCGTGACGATCCGGGTTCATTGAATCCAATGTGACCGGTCCGCCCGATCCCGAGGATCTGCAGGTCAATGCCGCCCGCATCCACAATGCGCTTCTCGTATTCTGCGCAATGCTCAAAGACTCGCTCAAGGGGCACCATGCCATCCGGAAGATTCACGTGCTCCGGAGGGATATCAATATGATCGAATAGCTGCTCGCGCATGAAGCGGTAATAGCTTTCGCGGTGTTCCCGGTTGAGACCATAGTATTCATCCAGGTTGAAGGTCACCACTTTCCGGAAGGAAAGTCCTTCCTCGCGGTAGAGGCGGATGAGTTCCCGGTAGAATGGCACGGGCGTCGATCCCGTGGCAAGGCCGAGCACCGCCATTTCGCCGGCCGCATTCTTCCGCTCGATCAGCTCGCGCACCTCCCGCGCAAGGGCCTCCGCCGCGGCCTGCGCCGTGGCATAAACCACCGTGCGCACTTTTTCGTGCTGTTCTTCAGGGGAAATCTGGAGTGTCATGGGAACGTGAATGCAGGGACGTGTGCTTCAGTCTACGATGACGCCATGCACCTCGTTTCGTGAATCACCAATCACTTTCTCGCATACAATTATGACGTCCCCGAGACCACCACGCGTTGTCATCGTCATGGGTGTCTCCGGCTCCGGAAAATCCACGGTCGGCAGACTCCTCGCTGAACTCCTCGGTGCCGCCTTTGCCGATGCCGATGATTTCCATCCTCCTGAAAACAAGGCACTCATGGCGCAGCGGATTCCGCTCACGGACAAGGAACGCCGCCCGTGGCTGGAAAACCTCCGCGCGAAGGTCATCAAGGCCACACCCCCCGGGAAAACCACCGTGCTGGCCTGCTCGGCCCTCCGGGATAGCTACCGCCGCTTTCTGACGGACGGCACCGGACCGGATGTCCGCGTGATTTTCCTTCACGGCCCGCGCGAGCTGATCGCCGCCCGCCTCGCAGCCCGTCAGGACCATTTCATGCCTCCCGACCTGCTCGACAGCCAGCTGGCCACTCTTGAACCGCCCGGCCCGCACGAGGCCATCCACCTGCCGATCGACGCAGATCCCGCCACGCTCGCTGCGCAGGCCGCCGCCCTGCTCACCTCACACCCGGAAGAGCGCTCCCATCTTCTTCCCTAGCAGAATCCCGGCTCCACTCAGGGTAATCGTCAGAAACACCATGGCCCACACCCCGAGGGCACTCGCCAGCACATCGCCATTCCCCAGATTGCCGAAGAGTTCGTAGATCGCCTTCGTCACCGGATAATGTTCGCGCTTCTGCGCCAGCATGAGGCTGTCGCTCACCTCCAGCATCCCGAACGCAAAGGCCAGCAGCGCCCCGGCAATCAGATTGGCGGAAATGAGCGGCAGGGTCACGCGGCGGATCGCCCTCAGGGGCGTGCAGCCAAGATTCCGGGCCGCTTCCTCGAGAACCGGACTCGTCTGCTGCAGGCCCGCGCCGGCACTGCGCACCACATAAGGCAGCCTCCGGATGCTGTAGGCAATCACCAGCAGCAGCAGCGGATCGTCATTCGGACCAATCAGGAAATCAAAGGCCCGGCCT
>CAZSDE010000207.1:0-6564 GCA_964605435.1 uncultured Akkermansia sp. | reverse complement strand
GAGTTGACCACTATGGCCGCAGAGGACCCGGCTGGCGATGATGAGCATGAGAAGTCCGAATCCGCCGATGTAGAGCAGGTGGGAGAGGCCGATGCGCCATGCCGGGAAGGAGCCTGCCATGGCGATTCCGGTCCAGCCGCAGCCAAGAGCCCAGAACAGGCCCCAGGCAAGGGTGCCCCGAGGCCCTGCACCGGGCTGCAGCCGCCATGAAACCCCGGAAAGGAGATAGGCCCCGGCGGCAACCGCCCGCAGCAGCGAGGCAGAGCCTGCGTGCCCGAGGGCCTCCCATGCAAAGCTTCCCGGCACGGCAGCGGCCACAGCCACGGCGCGCACCAGCGACCACCTGCGCGTCCGGGTACCGGTTGGTTCGCCGAACACCCCGCCCAGCACGCGGGGAAAGAGAAATGAACCCACCCCAAGAACGGGAAGCAGCAGAAGTCCCTCGTGCACCAGCAATCCCGCCAGCCGGACGGCCGCCGGCGAGCCCATCCAGTCGGGCCGCAGCCACATCAGCGTCCCGGCCATGCCGCACAGCAATCCCATCAGTGCCAGCACCATCTGCGGTGGCGGAGATTCACTGCGGAACCGCAGCCAGCGCAGGATCAGGGAGGCCGAGAGCAGACCCAGCAGCAGCAGAAAACAGGAATCGCCCAGCCTCATGGCCAATCCGAGATGAGCCGATCCGCAGGCCATCAGCGCCACCGACATGGCAAGGAACTCGCCCACCCGCAGCTTCGGCGCAGAGACCATTCTCGGTCCTGCGGTTCCCAGAAAGCCAACCACAAACGCCCCTCCAAAGCATTCGATCATCAGCCTCGCATGCACCAGACCAGGATAAAATGTCAGTTTTCCCAGATGCCAGAGCGGCCACAGCAGCACCGCGGCCATGCTCCAGAGCAAACCCATCACAAAGAAGACGCGGAATGGCTCGGCAGCCAGCCAGTTCAGCTCCCCGCAGGATGCCTGATGACCGGACTTCCGGCGATGACGGCACGATGGAAAACTCATGATTCAGAAGAGCAGCGTCTTCCCATCTGGCAGGGGGTGCCAGATGGTACTCTTAACCGCTACGCAGGCAGGCCACGGGGCTTTCCGCGTTTCCGCACTTCCGCTGCCGATGCCGGCCTGCTAGATAACGCGTCCCATGTCCCGCTTTCTCTGCCTGATCGCTGCCGCCCTGCTCGGAACAAGCCACGCGGGTGGCCGCCCCGGAATCGTCGTCATTCTGAGCGATGACATGGGATTCTCCGACCTCGGATGCTACGGGGGGGAGATCCCGACGCCCCAGCTGGACCAACTCGCGGCGGGTGGTCTGCGCTTCACTCAATTCTACAATGCGGCCCGCTGCTGCCCAACCCGGGCCAGCCTGCTCACAGGCCTCTATCCGCATCAGGCGGGCATTGGCCACATGACCGACGACCGCGGCCACGATGGATACCGGGGCGATCTCAACCGCCAGTGTGTGACCATCGCGGAAGCCCTCCGGAAAAGCGGCTACCGCACCTGCATGGCCGGAAAGTGGCACGTTACCAGGGCTCTCCGGGCTGAAACCCCCGACGACCGCCGCAATTGGCCACTGCAGCGGGGATTCGACCGTTTCTACGGCACCATCATCGGCGGCGGCAGCTTCTGGGATCCGGCCTTCCTGACGCGCGACAACACACCCGTCTCTGCGTTCAGCGACCCCGCCTACCAGCCAGCGCAACCATACTATTACACCGACGCCATCGCAGATCATGCGGTCCGTTTTCTGCAGGATCATGCCGCGCAGCACCCCGACCAGCCATTCTTTCTCTATGTAGCCTTCACGGCCGCCCATTGGCCCATGCACGCCCGCGAGGAAGACATCGCCGCGCAACGCGGCCGCTACGACGCAGGTTACGATGCCATCCGCAGAGCACGCTACGAACGCATGCACAAGCTCGGCATTGTCTCCGCGGGAAACACGACACTCACCCCGGCACCACAAGGCGAAAACGGCACCACCCATGAAGCATGGGACCGCCGCAACATGGAGGTCTATGCTGCCATGGTCACGGCCATGGACCGCGGCATCAGCCGCCTCGTCGCGCAGCTTCGTTCCAGTGGCCTCCTCGAAAACACGCTGCTCTGCTACCTTCAGGACAATGGCGGCTGCGCCGAAGGCATGGGGCGGCAGGGGACCGGGAAACCCCGCCCGGATCAACCCACCCATCCCTCAATTCCACCGTCGGTCCTCAATACCGAACTGATTCCCCGGCAGACCCGCGATGGCTACCCGGTCCGCCAGGGTAAGGGAGTCATGGCCGGAGGCCCGGATACCTACATCGGCTACGGCGAAGCGTGGGCCACTGTCTCCAATACCCCTTTCCGCGAGTACAAGCACTGGACTCACGAGGGCGGCATCAGCACTGGCCTGCAGCCATCCCACCGGAACGCAGAGGGCAGCTCGATGCGACCCCGGGCCACCTCATCGACCTCATGCCCACCTGCCTCGCAGCCGCAGGAGCCAGCTACCCGGATTCACACGAGGGTCAGAAACTCAAGCCTCTCGAGGGCATCAGCCTGCTGCCCATTCTCAAGGGCCTGCCGACGCCCCGCCCCAACCCGCTTTTCTGGGAACACGAGGGAAACCGCGCCGTCCGCTCCGGCCCATGGAAACTCGTCGCCAAGGAGTCGCAGCCATGGGAACTCTACGACATCTCCCGGGACCGCAGCGAACAGCACAACCTCGCTTCGTCCCACCCGGAAAAAGTCAGGGAATTGTCCGCCTCATGGGATAGCTATGCCGCCCGCTGCGACGTCCTTCCGCTCGGCGCATGGAAGTCTCCCTCCCCGCCCCGGACGGGAACCTCTGCCCTCCGCTGGAAGGAAGGCGAGCCGACTTCCAACCTCCCGCCGCCCTCCATCGGCAGGCGGCCCTTCACGGTGTCGGCTTCGTTCACATGCAGCCGTGCCTCGTCCGGCGTCATCGTGGCCCACGGCGGCAGCAGCCATGGATACGCCCTGCATCTTTCCCCCAACGGAACTCTCCACTTCTCGGTCCGCCGCAAAGGCATCCTCACCTCGGTTTCCCTCCCCATCACCGGCCCGCAGCACACCGCGAAGGCTTCGCTGACAAAGGATGGCATCCTCCAGCTCTCCATTGATGGATCGTCCGCCGCCGCTGCAGATCCCGGCCCTCTCCTCCAGCAGCCAGCCGATGGCCTCAGCATCGGCAACGACCACGGCGGCAAGGTCCTCGCGCCCGGCGATTCCAGCCCATTCACCGGCCGCATCCTCAGCATTTCCGTGGAATGATCCGCCAGCTCCTCCTCTGCCTCCTCGCCCTGCCCGCCGGCACCGTTGCCAGTCCAGCGGCTCGGCACCCGAATGTCGTCCTCATTCTCATCGACGATCTCGGCTGGTCAGACCTCGGCTGCTTCGGCTCCCGCGAATCGCGGACTCCAGTCATCGACCGGCTCGCCCGCGAAGGCATCCGCTTCACCCAATTCCGCGTCAACGCCCCCATCTGCTCGCCCTCGCGCTGCAGCCTCGTCACCGGACAATACCCACAGCGCTGGTCCATCAATTCCTACCTCAGCAACCGCGCCGACAACAAAACCCGCGGCGTCGCCAACTGGCTGGATCCCTCCGCACCCAGCCTCGCCCGCATCCTCAGGGAACATGGCTATGCGACCGGACACTTCGGAAAATGGCACCTTGGCGGACAGCGCGATGTCGACAATGCCCCACCCATCACCGCCTACGGCTTCGACCAGTCCCTCACCAACTTCGAAGGCATGGGCCCCAAACTCCTGCCGCTCACCCGCAGACCGAACGACCCAGTGCCCGGAAAGATCTGGCAGGACGCCGAACGACTCGGTGGCCCGGTCGAGTGGCGTCTGCGCCCGGAAATCACGGGAGCCTTCGCCGATGCCGCCATCCAGTTCATCGAAAGAGCGTCCACCGCAGGCCAGCCCTTCTTTGTGCAACTCTGGCCCGACGACGTCCACAGCCCGTTCTGGCCACCCGTAGGCGATTGGCAGGAAGGCAAACGCGCCCGCTACCTCGCCGTCCTCCACAGCATGGACCAGCAACTCGGAACGCTCATCGATCACCTCCGCGCCAAACCCCATCTGCTCAGCGAAACCCTCGTGCTCCTCTGCTCGGACAATGGCCCGGAACCAGGAGCCGGCAGCGCCGCACCCCTCCGCGGCAGCAAAACCACCCTCTACGAAGGCGGCATCCGCTCGCCGCTCATCGCATGGGGCCCCGGCCTCATCCCCTCCCAAGCGAGCGGCTCCACCGACCGCCAGACCCCCATCGCAGGATTCGATCTCGTCCCGTCCCTTCTCGCCATCACCGGCGTCCCCACCCCGCCCAGCATCACCTTCGACGGCGAAAACATCTCCGCTGCCCTCCTCGGAACCAAGAAGCCCCTGCGAACCAGACCGCTCCACTGGAGCCGGCCACCCGACCGCAAATCATGGCCTCCCATGATCACCCAACCGCAGCCCGATCTAGCCACCCTCGACGGCGAATGGAAGCTTCTCTGCGAATACGACGGCTCGTCACCACAGCTCCATCACATCCCCTCAGACCCCGGCGAATCCCGCAATGTGGCCGCCCATCACCCCGAAATCGTCCAACGGCTCACGGCCGCGCTCCTCGCATGGCACCGTTCCATGCCCACTTTACGAAATTGACACGGAGCCGCCAATCCAGTTTTCTTCGAATATTCATCTTTCCCACCGCGGCCCACCCCCACCCAGTCATGAAACTGCTGCCAGTCCTCTTCCTCGCCGCCGCTGCGGTCACCTGCCCCGCCGCCCCGGTCATTTCCGAATTCCTCGCAGACAATGATGGCGGCCTCAAAGACGAAAACGGCGACGACGAAGACTGGATCGAAATCCACAATCCCGACCCCGTCAGCGTCAACCTCGCCGGCTGGCGGTTGAGCAATGATGCCGCCGATTCCCAGGGCTGGTCCTTCCCAGCCCGGATCCTTCCGCCTGGCGGCCGCCTCCTCGTCTGGGCCTCCGGGAAGGACCGACGCCCGCTCAGCGGCAACCTCCATACCGACTTCCGTCTCGATAACCGCGGCGAATACCTCGCCCTGATTTCGCCCTCCGGCCAGCGCAGCACCGAATTCGCCCCGGTCTTCCACTTCCAGCCCAAAAACCGCAGCTTCGGCTGGGGCTACGCCGGAACCGTCACGGTGACGGATGCCACCCCGCAGCCCCTCAGCGCCGGAGTGAACTGGAACCGCCAGCGCATTTCCGGACCCGCCAGCGCCACCAGCGACGCCTCCCTCAATGTCTACGATGACGGACTCGCCCAACCGGAACACCAGCAGTACCTCTGGTTCGACTACAGTTCCCGGCTCGCTGCCATCCCCGCAGGCCAATCCATCGCCGAGGCCACCCTCGAATGGACGGCCACCGCCATGCCTTTCGCCGGAGTCTCCAACCTGAGCACAGTGCCCGCATCCATCGGAATCTTCCCGGTCACCGACTCCAACCGGGGCCTGTCCAGCGTCGCCACCACCACCGATGGCGATGACTTCCTCCGCTTCTTCAGCGCCAATCAGCCCACCGATGCCATCAGCATCCTCCCGGGCGAAACCCGTACGTTCATATGGAATGTCACCGGGCTCGTCCGCAATTGGCGCAGCAACCCCCAGGCCACTGGCTACGGTCAGTTCATGCTGATCCCCTCAGCCCACCCCTGCTGGATCGCGTGGGACCAGAACCGCAGCGGCCCCAGACTCACCGTCCGCACCGTCAGTGCCCCGAACCCCACCGAAGCATGGGGCTTCATGACCCCATCCCCCGCCCTCCCCAATACCGGCGTCACCGCCGCCGGACCACTGGTCCGCCACGTCACCGAAAATCCCCCGCAGCCGCCCGCAGCCGCCCCATTCACCGTCACCGCCGCAATCAGCCCCGGCCAGGGCGGCCCCCTCGCCACAGTCACCCTCATCTACCGACGCAACTACGAAGCAGAAATCCAGACCGCCATGACCGACGATGGCAGCGGCGGCGATGCCGTTGCCGGAGACGGTGTCTTCTCCGCTACCATTCCTGCCACCATCATGACCGCAGGCCGCATGATCCGCTGGCGGGTCAGGGCCACCGACAACTCGGCCTACCAGACCATCCTGCCAACCTACAGCGACCCCATCGATTCCCCGCAGTACTTCGGAACGGTTCCGCAGGATCCCGCAGTCCAGACTCAGCTCATGGTCGTGCACCGATTCATTCAGAACACCTCCGCCGCCCAGACCGCCGCCGGAACCCGCGCCTCACTCTACCTGAATGGCGAATTCTACGACAATGTCGGCATCAACCTGCATGGACAGAGCACCAGCGGAGGCGCCTTCCTCAAGAAAAGCTACGATATCGATGGCAACCGGGGCTACCGCTTCAAATGGAGCACCGACCCCGCCCAGCCTCCGGCCAAGGACATCAATCTCCTCACAGTCTACGCCGACAAAACCAAGATCCGGCACGACCTCGCCTACGAAATGAACCGCGCGGCCGGGGTTGCCGCTCACTACTGCTTCCTTACCCATAACCGGCTCAATGGAACGTTCGATGGCCT
>CAZSDE010000206.1:1439-6585 GCA_964605435.1 uncultured Akkermansia sp. | reverse complement strand
CACCTTGTTCTTCTTGAAGAGGAATTCAATGCCCCCAGCGAGACGGTCGCTGACCTTCCGGCTACGCCCGATCACCTTGCTCCAGTCATAGGACAGGTTGTCGAAACTGAAACCGAACTCAGCCCCCTTGTGCTTGAGGAGATGATACAGTTCGGCATTCCGCAGAAGACTCTTCGTCGGAATACAGCCCCAGTTGAGGCAGGTCCCGCCAGCCCGGTCCGCTTCCACACAGGCAACTTTCTTCCCGAGCTGCGTGGCCCGGATGGCTCCCACGTAGCCCGCAGGGCCACCACCAATGACAATGAGATCGTATTTCATGATAGAATTGAGAATCGTCCCCGGGCCGCGGACGCCCACGGGTTCGACCCATTCAAAGGCAGTACCGCCGGCAATTGCAACCGCAACCGCCACGCCAGTCGGCACTCAGGGCTCCACCCAGGTCTTCCATGCAAACCCGTCGATGATGTACTGATTGAAGCGCTTACCCTCCGCCACCGGACGCAGCCGCAGCATGCAGCGCGCCACTCCTTCCCCCTCAGGATTCACCTCCCCGCGCCGCCTCGCCTGCTGGCACTCCGCCAGCAACTGCCGGGCAATCTCGGAGTCGGTCTCGCAGTACCCATAACAATTCAGACTGTCCTCGGGATCCGCCAGACGGAAGGCATGATAGCGGTACTCATCCTCGAAGGCCCCGATGTAATGATGCACCGGACTGGCCGTCACGCGGAAGGCCACCGGCTGCTCGTGATTTCCCGTCAGAAACTCCGACCACGGCACTTCGGACCAGCTCACCGCATGCTCCCAGTCCAGTTTCGGATCGCTGCCGTCCTTCGGCAGTTCCAGCCAGACCTGACGCTTCTGAAACGAATCCACCTCCACGGTCGTGTAGATGAAATCCACACCCTTGCCCTCGAAATTCCCCACTTCCTCCCAGTCAGTCTCGAAACTGACCTGCCGGGGCGTGAGCGCCTGACTCGCATAATACCGCCGCATCCGATCCCCCGTCAGCTCCGGATGACGCACTTCCTTCGCCATCGCATCTACCGTGGCCGCTTCCTTGTTCCTCGTGGCACCCCCATCAGCCTCCGCCGCCGCACCTGCAGCCGGTGCCTTCGCAAAGAATCCGCGGGACGCCACCACCGCCGCACCTCCTCCCCCCAGCAGCAGAAAAACCAGAGCCAGCGAAACCGTCCGACGGAACGCCGGCGACTGCTCGGCGGGTTCACCCCCGCCTCCCCATTCACCCACGTTCTCCACCGAAAGATCAGCCTCATGCTTCGGAGAAAATGCCGGAGCGCGCTCCGGCGCCACCCGCGGCACCCGCGTCTTCGGTAGGGCCGGCTCAGCAGGAGCTGCGGCAGACACCACCGCTGATTCCCGTTCCGCAGATACCGGAGATTCCACGGATGCCCGGACCGCCGGCGCCGGCGCAGGTTCGCGCCGCGGAGGCAACTTCACCGCAAACTCCGCATCGCCCCGCGCCGGGATCGGCTCGGAGGCACCCGGCGGCACGCCACCTCGCTCCTTCAAAGCTCCGGAAACCTCTTCCCCGCTTTTCCTCGGCGGCGGCAACTCACCTCCCTGACGCTTAGGCCGCCCCGCACCAGCCAGGTCTCCAGACGGCACGTCAGTCACCTGCCGACGTTCCGGAAGCACCGTCTTCTCCCGGTCCGGGACCCCGACATCATCAGCACCCACCATCGCCGCCAGTCGTTTCTGCTCTTCCTCATCCTCCATCCTCCGCTTCTGCGGCAGCGACACCACCCGCCGCTCGGGATCAGGAACCACCGCCGGCTCCACCCCCTCAACCGCCCCCGCTTGACCCGTCCGGCTCAGCCGGAAATTCCTGCGCCCGTCACCCGTCTCCGCCTCCATGACCGACTTCTCCCTCACGGGCACGTTCCCCCCGGGATCCGCAGGCAGAATCAGGTGCACCTTGCACCCCGGACACAGCACCTCAGCCCCCGCATTGTCATCATCAACAAGCAGCGGGGTCTGACAGCGGGGACAAGGCAGCACAATCTCCGGCATGATTCTGATTCGTTCGGCCCCACCTATCCGCCGGATCAATCCGCCGTCCAGTTCAAATCCCTCGCAACCGATCGCTTTTGGCCTTGAGTCGCGCCGCATCAATGCTTACCAGCCTGCTCGCGTGGATCCCCCGCCGGATTAGCTCAGTGGTAGAGCAGTTGATTTGTAATCATCAGGTCGTCGGTTCAAATCCGACATCCGGCTCCATCCGCAGAGCCCACCCACCACGGAACAAGACGTCAGGAGCGGCCGCTGCACCGCCCGGCCAGCACTCCTCGACACCGGCATCCGTACAGTCTTGCCCCTGACCCCAGGGATCGGCAAACGGCCCATGCTTCGGCCACCGGCCCGCCAGAATTGCGCAGCACTCCCCAGGCAATGCGTAGCAGCGGACCCCGTCCGGAACTACCTGACCACATCCGTACCCTCACAAGGTCGCGGCCCATGCATCCCGATCCCCCACCATGGTCCCTACCCAGAAACGCCCGAACCTCGATTCCGTCACGACCATCAACGAAGACGGGTCCCGCTTCTTCCTGCACCCCGCCGACGTGCGCGGCCGCTTCACCCTGGCCCGCAGGCTGACCGGCATCCTCCTCATCGCCATCTACATCCTCCTCCCGCTGATCCCCATCAACGGCCACCCCGCCGTCTTCCTCGACGTCGAAAACCGCCGCTTTCACCTCCTCGGCCTCACCTTCCTCGTCCAGGATGTCTGGCTCCTGTTCTTCGTCATCAGCGGTCTCGGCTTCTCCCTGTTCTTCGTCACCTCACTCCTCGGACGGATCTGGTGCGGCTGGGCCTGCCCCTACACGGTCTTCCTCGACCACGTCTTCCGCCGCATCGAACGCTTCATCGACGGCGACGCCGCCGCCCGACGGAAACTCGACGCCGCCCCATGGGGCATCACCAAAACTGCCCGCCGCCTCGTCAAGCACGCCCTCTACCTCCTCTGCGCGGCCGCCATCGCCCACATCTTTCTCAGCTACTTCGTCTCGCTGGAAAAACTCTACGGCTGGATGCGCCAGAGTCCATCCCAGCACTTCACCGTCTTCGCAGGGGTCATGGCCCTCACCGCCATCCTCTACTTCTGCTTCAGCTGGTTCCGCGAACAGTTCTGCGTCATCATGTGCCCGTACGGACGCCTCCAGTCCGCCCTCACCGACGACGACACCCTAAATATCGGCTACGACCGCAGCCGGGGCGAACCACGCGGCAAAGCCAGCGACCCGACGGCCGGAAGCTGCATCGACTGCCGCCGCTGCGTCCAAGTCTGCCCCACCGGCATCGATATCCGCAACGGGCTCCAGATGGAATGCATCGGCTGCGCCGCCTGCGTCGATGCCTGCGACGAAGTCATGACCAGACTCCAGCGGCCGCGCGGACTCGTGCGCTACGATTCCCTCAACGGCCTCAGCGGTCGCGCCCGCCGCATCTTCCGCCCCCGCATCGCCCTCTATTCCCTGCTCCTCCTCGCCGGAGCCGGCGTCTCCCTCTGGGCCACCACCCGCATCCACAGCTTCGAAATGAGCGTCGTCCGCATGCGGGGCATGCCCTACATGACCGACAACGGTACTGTCCGGAATCAGTTCATCCTCCGCCTCATGAGCAAGGCCACGGAAACCACTTCCTACCAGCTCGCCACCACCGGCGGCCCAGCCGGACTCACCGTCAGCGGCATGGACGCCGACGTCACTCTCGACCCGGAAAAGGAAATCCAGAAGACCGTCATGTTTACCATCCCCATGACCGCATACAAGGGCCCCTTCCAGTTCACCATCGAAGCCCGGCCCACCAAGGGTGGCGACATCATCCGCAAAAGTGTCGAATTCCTCGGGCCGGATCCCACCACCACCCACCGCTGACCAAAACCCCGACTTCCCCCGCCATGAAAGCCTTCCTCCGCCAGCGCCCCTGGGTCATCATCGTAGCCGTCAAAGTGCTCTTCGTCTCATGGTGGATCGGATTCATCATCTGGGCTTCCCAGCACACCCCGCAGCAGATCGAAACCCCACCGCGCCCCGGCCATGCCAGCCATTGAAACCGTCAACACGGCCGCCGGAGCCTTTGTCGCCGGACTCGCCACCAGCCTCCACTGCGCGGGCATGTGCGGCCCGGTCGCCTGCAGCCTCATGGCCCTCAAAAGCGGCGAAGACCAGCAGATGCAGGCCGCCGCATTCTACCACATCGGCCGCCTCTGCTCCTACACCGCCATCGGTGTCATCGCCGGCAGCCTCGGCCGCTGGCCCCTCGAGAAACTCACCGGCTCTCCCGTCATGGTGCTGCCATGGGTCCTCGCCGTCATTCTGCTTGGTGTCGCCCTCGGCCTTCATGTCCGGCTGCCCCACCCTGGCTTCCTCCGCAGATGGTCGGCCCGCACCCGCCTCCGCCTCGTCCGCATCCCCGTGCGGCAAGGCGCCCTCGCCCTCGGCCTCGCCACCCCGCTCATGCCCTGCGGCCCGCTCTACATCATGGTCGGCATCGCCCTCGTCAGCGGTTCCGCAGTCCGTGGAGCCGAATTCATGCTCTCCTTTGCCCTCGGGACCGTCCCCCTTCTCTGGTTTGCTCAGCAGCGCTTCCATGTCTGGCAGCACCAGCTCAGCCCAGCCGCCATGGCCCGGGTCCGCCGCGGCGTCGCCCTCGCAGGAGCCATCCTCGTCTTCGCCCGGCTCTGGCCGACCCTCCCTGCCAATGCCGCCCCACCCCCAGCCGCAGGAGAAATCCCCGCCGCCTCCTGCCCCTTCTGCGACGGTCCGCAGAACGGCAAAGCCTCCCCAGCCGTCCCGCAGGATTCCAATCCATGAAAGCTTCCACCGACCATGCCTGCCGCCACTGCGGCACCCACTTTGAACCACAGGAACCATCGGACGAATTCTGCTGCGGCGGCTGCGCCTTCGTCCACCAGCTCATCCACGACCAGGGCTTCGACCAATACTACCATCTCAAAGGCGGCAAGGTTACCGCACCCATCAAATCCGTCGCCTTTCAGAAACGCGACTACACATGGCTCACCGAAAGCGCCGCCACCGCAGAAGCCGCCGCCGGTCAGGGTGCCGCCCAGCTCGACCTCGCCGTCCAGGGCATCTCCTGCGTCGGCTGCGTCTGGCTCCTCGAA
>CAZSDE010000206.1:0-1429 GCA_964605435.1 uncultured Akkermansia sp. | reverse complement strand
TCCGGCTGGAATGGTCCCCCGGAAAATGCGACCTCGCCGGCTTCGCCGATACCGTCCGCCAGTTCGGCTACCTCCTTGGCCCCGCCGACGCCACCGGCGCAGCCCGCAATGAATTCAGCGGCCGCACCGGACTCTGCGGTGCCTTCGCCTTGAACGCCATGGCCTTCTCCCTGCCACGCTACCTCGGCATGGAAGCGGATTTCGCCCTCGCCGGCATCTTCACCATCGCCGCCGGTGTCTGCGCCACCCTCGCTGTCCTCACCGGAGGTTCCTACTTCATCAGCCGAGCCTTCCGCAGCCTCCAGAGCGGGGTCCTCCACATTGATCTGCCCATCGCCGCAGGCATCCTCGCCGCCTACGCCGGATCACTGGCCGGCTGGCTCCTCTCGGTCGAATCCCTTCTCTACTTCGATTTCGTTGCCGTCTTCACCTTCCTCATGCTGGCCGGACGCCGACTCCAGATGGCTGCCGTCGAACGAAACCGCGGCCGTCTCCTCGGCGAAGCTCTCGACGCCCATTCGGTCCGCACCCCGGACGGAAAACCACTGCCCCTCGGCCAGCTTCAGCCCGGCACCGTCTTCCACACCAATCCCGGCCAGGTCGTTCCCGTAGCCGCCCAGCTCGTCGGCGAGGAAGGAACCGTCAGCATGGAGTCCATCAGCGGTGAAGCCGAACCCCGCCACGCCGCCACAGGCGGACGCCTCGCCGCCGGATCCCTCAATATCGGTAGAACACCCCTTGTCCTCGCCGCCCTCGAAACATGGGACGCTTCCCTCTTCCGCCGCCTCCGCGAAGCGCGCGAAGACGAAGCCCGCCACCCCATCCTCGACCGGATCCTCAGGATCTACATCGCCGTCGTCCTCGTCCTCGCCATCGCTGGCTTCGCCGCATGGCTGCTCACAACCGGGAAGCCGGAAATGGCCCTTCAGGTCATGATTTCCCTCCTCGTGGTCTCCTGCCCCTGCGCCCTCGGCGTCGCCCTGCCCCTCGCCGATGACCTCGCAGCAGCCCGCATGGAACGCCGCGGCGTCTTCGTACGCCGCGCCATCTTCTGGCCCCGGCTCCTCCGCGTCCGGAAAATCCTCTTCGACAAAACCGGTACCCTCACTCTCGAAAACCCCGTTCTCGAAAACCCAGATAGCCTCGCCTCCCTCAAACCAGAGGCCCGGCGCGCCCTGCTCTCGCTCACTATCGACAGCCTCCACCCCGTGTGCCGCAGCCTCATCGAAGCCCTCGGATCCTCAGGACGACTCGACCCGCTGCCCGATGCCGAAGTCAACGAAACCCCGGGCCTCGGCGCATGGTTCCACGACAGCTCCGGAGCCCGCTGGTCCCTCGGCCGCCCGGGCTGGCAGGCCCCCGCCCCTCCCCACTCCGCGCACAGCGATGCCGTCTTCGCCTGCGATGGCATCCCTCTTGCGGGATTCCG
>CAZSDE010000205.1:0-6612 GCA_964605435.1 uncultured Akkermansia sp. | reverse complement strand
CGACGCGCTGGGGCATTTGCAGGTTTTCCAGCACGCTCAGGTTGCCAAAAATGCCACGGCCTTCGGGCACATAGGCCACGCCCAGCAAGGCGATCTCGTGCGGTGGTTTGCCCTGCATGGGGCGGCCTGCGATGTGGATGCTGCCGCTGCTGGGCACCACCAGGCCCATGATGCTTTTGAGCAAGGTGCTTTTGCCCATGCCATTGCGTCCCATCAGACCCATGCTCTGGCCGCGCTGCACCGCAAAATCCACCCCCCGCAGCGCCATGACCCTCTGACCACTCCGCGGCGGCTGCGGAAACCGGAACGCCACCGTCTTCGCCTGCTCCAGCGGGGCCTCGATCTTCTCCATCCGCTCAATCTGCTTGAGCTTGCTCTGCGCCTGCGCCGCCTTCGACGCCTTCGCCCGGAACCGATCCGCAAAATCCTGCAGCTTCGCTATCTCCTTCTGCTGGTTCTCATACGCCTGACGATGCTGCTCGGCCCGCGCTTCCTTCTCCCGCAGATAATCGTCGTAGTTCCCCGCATACACATGCAGCCGCTGCCACGCAATCTCCACCACCCTCCCAATCAACGCATTCAGAAACTCACGGTCGTGCGAAATCATCAGAATCGCCCCCGGATACCCCTGCAGATACTCCTGAAACCATAGCAGAGATTCCAGATCCAGATGGTTCGTCGGCTCGTCCAGCAGCAAGAGATCGGGCTGCTGCACCAGCAAGCGCGCCAAATGCGCCCGCATGATCCATCCCCCGCTCAAGGCCCGCGCCGGACGATCGAAGTCACTCTCCCGGAACGCCAACCCCCGCAGAATCCGCCGCGCCTTCGGCTCAACTTCCCACCGGCTATGCTCCGCCGCATGCATCGTCGCCAGCTCCAGCACCGTCTCATCACCAGCCGGGGCACTCTCCTGCGGCAGAAACCCGAAACTGATCCCCCGCTCCATCGTCACTTTCCCCTCGTCCGGCCCCTGCTCGCCAAGAATGATCGAAAACAAGGTCGACTTCCCTGCCCCATTCGGCCCCACCAACCCTGTCCGGTCCCCACGGTTGATCTGAAACGATACGTCACGGAAAAGCATCCGCCCCGCAAAGGATTTGGTGATGTTGGCCAGCTGCAGCATGCGAAATCCACCACAAGGCGCTCCCCACCGTCCTTGTCAATGGTCCCCAGCAACCAACTCCCATCCCACGGTTGACGCGCCCATTCCTGCAATCATTTTGCATCTATCATGAAGCGCCGCCTCCTCCTCTCTCTGCTCGCCAGTCTCCCGCTGGTCACGGCCCGCGCCGCTGCCCCCGCCGCCCTCGAAGCCGCCACGCTCCACCCAGTCCTCACCGACCTCGCCCGTCAGGTCGGCGGCGACCGCGTCAGCGTCACCGGACTGGTCCCGCCAGGCGGCGACATCCACCACTTTTCACCCACCACCTCGGACGTCCGCCGCCTCTCCAAAGCCCGCGTCATTCTGGCCGCAGGCAAACACATGGAGAACTACCTCGACAAACTCCGCAGCAACCTCTCCCCGCAGCAGCAGATCATCGAAGTAGGCCGCACCATCCCATCCCTCAAAATCGAAGCAGGCGACGGCTCCCTCTTCCTGTGCTGCCCGGAACACGCCCAGGGTGCCATCGATCCACACTGGTGGAACAGCATCGACAACATGCAGCGCGCCGCCCGCGTCGTCGCCACCGCCTTCACCGAGGCCGACCCGGCCGGCAAGGACATCTACAAGGCCAATGCCGCTGCCTTCAGCAACCGGCTCGCCAGCCTCAGGAAATGGGCCAAGTCCGAATTCGCAGGCATCCCCGCCAATCGCCGCAAAATCGCCACGGCCCACCTCGCCCTCAGCTACTTCGCCAAGGAATACGGCTTCCGCCTCGTCCCCGTCCAGGGCCTCAATCACAATGTCGCCCCTTCCTCCCCGGAACTCCTCAAGGCAGTCGAAACCATCCGCAGCCAGAACGTCCCAGCCGTCTTCCCGGAACAGGGCGTCAATGCCAAGTACCTCAACCAGCTCTCCCGCGAAACCGGCGTCCGCGTGGGTGGCGAACTGGTCGCCGATGGCAATGGCACCGGCCCACTCGCCACGTTCGAAGCATCCTTCGCCCACAATGTGCGCACCATCACCGCTGCCCTGAAACCATAAGGCCCTTCCCATGCGAGGCTTCCCACTGCTGAATTTCCTGCTCTGCCTCGCTCTCGGTCTCGGCTGCTGCGGGCCACTCGTCTGGCACGCCACCCGCGTCGCCCCTCCTCCCGCCGCCACCCCAGACAACCAAGCCGACACCACCAGCACACCAGCACTCACCAGCTCGGTCCGCATCCGCTGCGTCCACCCACCCGAGTCCATCACCCTCTCCTCAGCCGGACACCCACTCCATGCATGGTCCAACCCGGACCACGACCTCGCCTTCGAAGATTCCATCGCACTCCCCATCGAAAACCTCCGCACGGAATTCACCATCGCCATCCGCTGGCCAGACAATACCCCGGAAACCATGGCCGAAATCACCATCGAACCCGATGGACTCGCCGCCCGCACCATCAATGTCTGGGCCACCAATTCCACCACAGAGGAAGTCGTGAGCACTTCATGGCCCAGCACCGCCGCCCCATGACCCCGGATTCCCACTGCGACCACTGCGCCCATCACCACGAACTGGAAGTGCGCGGACTCACCGTCTGCTACCGCTCACACGTCGCCCTCGAAAACGCCGGCTTCGCCACCTCCTGCGGCAACTGCGTCGCCCTCATCGGCCCCAACGGAGCCGGCAAAAGCACGCTCCTCAAGGCCATCGCCGGACTCCTCCCCAGATCATCCGGCTCCATCCGCTGGCGCGGAGCCACCGTCCAGAAATGGCACCGCGAATTCGCCTACCTCCCCCAGCGCGAGGAAGTCGACTGGTCATTCCCCGTCACCGTTCAGGGACTCGTCGAAATGGGCCGCTACAACCAACTCAGCTGGTGGCGGCGCTGGCGGCCGGAAGACGACCGCAAGGTCAAGGAAGCCATCGACCTCATGAACCTCGGCGGACTCGAATCCCGCCAGATCAGCCAGCTCTCCGGCGGTCAGCAGCAACGCGCCTTCATCGCCCGCGCCATCGCCTCGGAAGCCCACGTCCTCCTCCTCGACGAACCATTCACCGGCCTCGACCGGCCCGCCCAGGAAAATCTCTCGGTCCTCCTCCGCAGACTGGCCGCCGAAGGCAGACTCGTGATCGCTTCACACCACGATCTCAATACCGTACCCGACCTCTTCGATCAGGTCCTCATCCTCAACCGCCGCACGGTCGCCTTCGGCTCGGTCGCAGAGGCCTTCCAGCCGGATGCCCTCGCCGCAGCCTACGCCCCGGCCGCCACGGCCTGATCCCTCCGCCCTCATGCCCTCCTGGCTCCACGATCTTCTCTCGGTCCCGTCGCTGGCACGATCGCTCCTCGCGGCCCTCATCATCGGTTTCACCAATGGCTGCTTCAGCGCCTACGTGGTGCTGCGCCGCGGTGCCCTCGTGGCAGGCTCGCTCTCCCACGCCCTCCTGCCAGGCATCGTCCTCGGCGTCATGGTGGCCGGAAAACTGACGGGCTGGAGTTCCTTCCTCGGGGCTCTCTTCGCCGCCCTCATCGTGGTCCTCGCCTCGCTCGCCGTTTCGCGCGTCTCGCGCCTCGATCAGGGAACTTCCCTCGGCGTCATCTTCACGGTCGCCTTCGCCGCCGGTCTCATCCTCTTCAATTACCTGCCAGGCGATGTCAGAAGTCAGGTCAAACTGGAGGATTATCTCTTCGGCGACCTCCTCATGCTGGACGCCACGGATGTCTGGGTGGCCTTCGGCGTCGGTCTGCTCACGCTCACCCTCTGCACGGCCCTCCAGCGAACTTTCCTCGTGACGCTCTTCGAACCATCGGTCGCCGCTGCCCAGGGCGTCCCGGTCCGCGCCGTCCAGTACCTCATCATGACGCTCCTCGTCCTCGTCATGGTCTCGGCCCTCCGCGCGGTCGGCTGCATGCTTTCGCTCGGCCTCGTGGTCGCTCCTGGCGCCACCGTCTTCCTGCTCACCAACAGCACGCGCGCCATGTTCTGGGGAGGCGGTTTCCTCGGGGCGGTCTGCGCAGCCGGCGGCATGATCCTCGCCCACCTCACCAATCTCTCAGCCGGTGCCGCCATCACCGCACTCCTCGGCGCGGTCTTCCTCCTCGCCCTCGTCTTCAGCCCGAAAAGCGGTCTCCTCTTCCGGCGTTCCTCAGAAAAACCAGCGGCTTCGTGACTCACGGCGTGCCGCTTTGACGCGAAAACCGGAGCGCCAGCGACGTAATTCCTTTCACAAGGAATCTCATGCGCGCTCCGTCCCTCGCCCTCCTCGCCGCCACCCTCCCGCTCGCCCCGGCCAGCACCCGCGCCGCCACGGAATTCAACCGGGACATCCGACCCATCCTCACAAAACACTGCACCGCCTGCCACGGCGGAGTCAAGACAGCCGGCGGGGTCTCCTTCGTCTACCGCGACAAAGCCCTCGCCTCCGGCAAATCAGGCGAACCCACCATCGTCCCGGGCCAACCGGATGCCTCGGAACTCATCCGCCGCATCACCAGCAGCGACCCGGACGAGCTCATGCCCAAACCAGAACACGGGCCCAGACTCAGCCCAGCCGACACCGCCACCCTCCGCCAATGGATCGCCGACGGTGCCCCATGGTCGGAACACTGGTCCCTCATCCCACCAGCCAACCCCCCAGTCCCCTCCGTCACCCACAAGGACTGGCCCCGCCAGCCGCTCGATGCCTTCGTCCTCGCCAAGCTCGAAGCCGAAAACCTCACGCCGTCTCCGGACGCCACCCCTGCCGCATGGCTCCGCCGCGCTTCTCTCGACCTCACCGGACTCCCCCCGTCCCCGGAAGATTGGAAAACCTTCGCCGCTGACTTCGCCACCCACCCGCAGACGGCCCGCACCAGGGCGGTCGACCGACTCCTCGCCTCTCCAGCCTACGGAGAACACTGGGCCTCCCTCTGGCTCGACCTCGCCCGCTACTCGGATACCTACGGCTTCGAAAAGGATCCCCACCGCGATATCTGGCCATGGCGCGACTGGGTCGTGCGCGCCTTCAATGCCGACCTGCCCTTCGACCAGTTCACCATCCGCCAACTCGCCGGCGACCTCCTCCCCAATCCCTCTAACGACGACCTCCTCGCCACCGCCTTCCACCGCAATACCCAGAACAACTCGGAAGGCGGCACGGACGATGAAGAATGGCGCGACACCGCCGTCCACGACCGCGTCAATACCACATGGACGGTCTGGCAGGCCACCACCTTCGCCTGCGTCCAGTGCCACGCCCACCCGTACGACCCCTTCCCGCACGAGGATTACTACCGCTTCAAGGCATTCTTCAATTCCACGGAGGATTGCGACCAGAACGACGCCTTCCCCCGCTTCACGGTCAGCCCCAACCAGCAGGCCGCCGCGCTCTTCCAGAAGGCCAATCACCTTCTCCGCGAAATCACAGCCGCAGGCACCGCCGCCTGCAACGCGGTGCCGGACTGGAATCCCCTCAAACCCTCGGCGGCCACCGCCAGCGGCGGCCAACTCACCATCGCCGATCAGGACGGCACCATCACCGCCTCCGGTACCATGCCCATCGGCGTCTCCTACGAAATCTCGCTGCCCGCCCCCAAGGGCCTCACGGCCCTCCGCCTCCGCATCCTCCCAGACAGCAACGACCCCACCACATGGCCAGAAAAAGGCTGCATGATCACGGAATGCAGCCTCGCCGCCCCTACCGGAAACAATTCCCCATCCCCCGTCCCCATCGCCGAAGTCATCGCGGACCAACAGACCGGCCCGTACCGCCCCCTCGCCCTCGCTGGCGGTGGCGACCTCGCCGGATTCGGTGGCTACCCTGTCCTCGAAGGACCACGCTGGGCCGTCTTCGTGCTCGCCTCCCCCCTCGCAGCCAACGCCACCCTCAAGGTCACCCTCAAACACAACGCCCCGGTCAATTCTGGCTTCCAGGGCACCCCCACCCGCCACTTCGCCTTCGACGCTTCCTCAGCCCCGCTCGCCAGCCCGGAACGCCAGCAACTCATCGCCACATGGCGCGAAACCCGCGCTGCCTACGCCGAACTCAAGGGCCCCGCCGTCCCCATCCTAACCGAACGCCCAGCCCCCCGCGAAACCAGACTCTACGCCCGCGGCCCCCGCCACCCCCTCCCCGCCGCCCAGCCCCCCCCATCGCACGCGCCCCCTGTAGGCACAGCGTGACTTCCCAACCGCCTCGCCATGGCCCAGTGGCTCGTGAGCGACCGCAACCCCCTGACCGCCCGCGTCACCGCCAACCGCTTCTGGGCCGCCCTCTTCGGACGCGGCATCGTGGAAACCCTCGAGGACTTCGGCTCCAGCGGTGCCCTGCCCTCGAATCAGCCACTCCTCGACCACCTCGCCCTCCGCCTCTCCAGCCACCACCGCTGGTCTCTCAAGTCGTTCCTCCGCGAACTCGCCCTCAGCGCCACCTACGCCCAGTCCGGCGCCGCCTCTCCCGCCCTCGTCGCCCGCGACCCCGCCAATTCCCTCCTCGCCCGCGGTCCTCGCCAGCGCCTCACCGCAGAAATGATCCGCGACCACGC
>CAZSDE010000204.1:4449-6660 GCA_964605435.1 uncultured Akkermansia sp. | reverse complement strand
TTGGCCGATGGATTGCGGATGGCGGCGTCGCATCTGCCGCGGGTGGATGCGATCGGGGGAAGTTCCGCGGGGATCATTGTGGACAATGAATTCCGGGTTGCTTCGCTGCTGCGGAGTGTGCCGGCGGAGCGGTATGGGGAAGCGCAGCAATTGTTCCGGAGGCTGCAGCGGGAATGGCAAGTGCCGCTGGAAGTGGCCAATGATGGGGATGTGACCGCGCTGGCTGGGGCCATGTCGCTTGGGGAAAACGGCGTGCTGGGGGTGGCCATGGGGTCGAGCGAAGCGGCTGGCTACGTCGATGGACGCGGGCAGATGACGGGATGGCTGAGCGAGCTGGCCTTTGCGCCGGTTGACATGAATCCGCAGGCTGCCGTGGAGGAATGGTCTGGCGACCGCGGGGTGGGGGCGCTCTATTTTTCGCAGCAGGCGGTCAATCGGTTGCTGCCGGCGGCTGGGATTGTGCTGCCGGAAGGAATGGGATTGCCCGAGCGGCTCAAGGAAGTGCAGCAATTGATGGCAGCGGGTGACGAGCGGGCGCTGAGGATTTACGAATCGATTGGCGTATACCTTGGCTATACCGTTCCGTACTACGCTGACTTCTACGATTTCCGGCATCTGCTCATTCTTGGCCGGGTGACGACCGGGGCGGGCGGCGACATCATACTCGGCAGGGCCCGCGAGGTACTGGCGGCGGAATATCCGGAGTTGGCGGCGCGCATCAGCGTGCAGTTGCCCGATGAGAAGAGCCGCCGGGTCGGCCAGGCGGTGGCGGCTGCCAGTCTGCCATCGGTTCCCTGAGAAACCGCCCACGTTCCCGGGTCATCGGGCATCATTCCGCATCAGAATCAGAGGAAATCATCCGTAATCAGAAGACATGAAATTTGGAAAAGCGACGGCATCGGTATTTGTTCCTGATGGGAAGCCTGTGGAGGAAGCGCTGCGGCGGGTGACGCATCTGGGGGTCGGGGCGCATCAGGACGACTTGGAATTCATGGCCTTCCATGGCATTCTGGAATGCTTTCATGCCGAGGACCGCTGGTTTGGCGGGGTGACCTGCACGAACGGGGCCGGGAGTTCGCGTACGGGAGGCTATGCCGATTACACCGATGCGCAGATGATGGCGGTGCGGCGTGATGAACAGGAAAAAGCCGCCGTGGTCGGGCGCTATGGCGTCATGGTCCAGCTCGATTACCCAAGCAGTGCCGTGAAATCCGCCAGCGACAGCCAGTTGCGGAACGATCTGCTGCGCATTCTCGAGGTGGCGCGTCCGCAGTTCATCTACACGCACAATCCTGCCGACAAGCACGACACGCATCTCGGCGTGATGGTGGCCCTGCTCGAAGCCGTCCGCATGCTGCCCGAAGGGGATCGGCCTGAAGCCGTCTGGGGCTGCGAAGGCTGGCGGAATCTCGACTGGATGGACGACAGCGAAAAAGTCGTCCAGGACGTCTCCGGTCACGACAACCTTGCGGCCGCCCTCAATGGGATTTTCGATTCCCAGATTGCCGGAGGAAAGCGGTACGATCTGGCGGTGGCCGGCCGCCGGCGCGCCAATGCCACCTTTTTTGCATCGCATGCCAGTGACGAATCGGACGCCGCCGCCTACGCCATGGACCTCACTCCGCTTGTGCTCGATCCATCGCTCGACATTCTCGACTTCACGCTCGGTCACCTCCAGCGCTTTGCCGACGACGTGCGCGCAAGGCTCGGGAAACGGCTGGGGCGGGCCTGAGGCGGATCAGGGTTTGGCGGGAGCCGCTGCTTCCGTGAAGATTTTGCGGTATTCTCCGTAGCCTTCCTTTTCGAGGTCGGCGACGGGGATGAAGCGGAGGGAAGCGGAATTGATGCAGTAGCGCAGGCCGCCGAGTTCCGGGGGGCCGTCATCGAAGACGTGGCCGAGGTGGGAATCAGCGGTTTTCGAGCGGACTTCCGTGCGGATCATGCCGTGGGTGAGGTCGCGTTTTTCGGCGATTTCCGATCCTTCGAGAGGTTTGGCGAAGGAAGGCCAGCCGCAGCCGGAGTCGAATTTGTCCTTCGAGCTGAAGAGGGGTTTGCCCGAAACGATGTCGACGTAGAGGCCTTCCTCGTGGTGATCGAAGAATTCGTTCTGGAACGGGCGTTCCGTGCCATTTTCCTGGGTGACCTGGAATTGCTGGAGGGTGAGTTTGGCGATCTGTTCCTTGAATTTCTCCTTGGGATTCATGGGCTGGT
>CAZSDE010000204.1:3086-4439 GCA_964605435.1 uncultured Akkermansia sp. | reverse complement strand
AGTGGTGGCGGCTGCGCTATCGGTCGCGTTAGGTTTCGGTGTGATCATGACACGGCCGTCTGGTGCGACCGCCGTGCTTGTGCCTGCCTTGCGTTTGGCGTCGTTGAGGGACCAGACCATGCCGCATCCGAGCAGGGCGCAGGTGAGCACGAGGCCTGAGAAGACTTTGAAGTTGGTGCTGGTATCGCTGAACGACATGGTGACCGTGGGGTTGATGATTTAGGCGATGCTGGGGTGGAGATTACACGCTCGGTTTCGCCGAGGCAAGTTCGAGGGCATGGATGACGGTTTTCTGGTCGATGACGACTGGCAGGACGAATGGCCGGAGGGAGGGATCGGCCGGGTAGACGACGTAGACCGGGAAGTTGGCCTTGCGTTCGAAGCGTTCGAGGCTGCGGACGATGGCGACATTCGGCGGGCTGTTGTCCTGAGCGTAGCGGGCCTTGAGCATGGCGGTTTTGGTGCGCTCGAAGGCAGCCATGACCATGTCGGCTCCCGGGGCCTTGAAGACCCGGTTTTCATTGAGGTCGCAGGTCAGGCAATTGTGCGTGGTGTAGTCGACAAAGACCGGGCGGCCGGTCTTCTGGAGGTCGGCCACCGTACGGGGCGACCAGCGGGTCCAGCCATCGTCGTCGGAAGCGGTTTCGGTTGCTGGCTTGAGGGAAGCGGCGGACGAGGCGAGGCTGACGGCGGCGGCAAGGCAGGCGGCGAGGAGGGCCCATGCGGTGGCACGGGTGGCGGGTTTGCGGACCGGGGTGGCCCAGTGACCGTAGATCCAGACGCCGATGGCAGCGAGGAGGAGGGCAAAGAGGAGGCGGACGCCGCCGGAAGTACCCGTGAGATTCATGAATCCGCTCAGGAAGTAGATGCAGGCCGCAAACATCGGGAAGGCGAGCGCCTTCTTGAGGGTTTCCATCCATGCGCCAGGTTTCGGGAGTCGGCGGATGACCGCCGGGGACGTGGAAAGGAGGACGTAGGGCAAGGCGATGCCGAGGCCGAAGGCCGTCAGCAGGAGGAACTGGACCGCAGCCGGCTGGCTGAGGGTGTAGGCCATGGCCACGCCCAGGAACGGGCCACTGCAGGGCGTCGAAATGACTGTGGTCAGGATCCCCGAGAAGAAGGAACCCGAGTAGCCCTTTTTGTCCTGAAGGTCGCCGCCGACCGTGGTCAGCGATGTTCCGAGTTCAAAGACGCCCCAGAGATTGAGGCCGAGGAGGAAAAGAATGCCGACGATGGCAGCCGATCCGTAGGCGCTCTGGGCGAAGAAGCCCCACGCGACATCCGTGCCGAACGATTTCTTGGCGATGAAGATGACGAGGCCGAGGACCCAGACAAAGAAGACGAGACCGGCTG
>CAZSDE010000204.1:2067-3076 GCA_964605435.1 uncultured Akkermansia sp. | reverse complement strand
GCGCCGCGCCAGTACCGTGCGGGCGAAGTCAGGCTTGATTGCGCGCGAAATTCGGTTCAGCACAGGGGGATTGAGCGAGTCACCCATGCCCGCCACGGTAAGGCCGCGGCAGGCGCTGGGCCGTCCGGGTGCTCGCGAGGCTGTGGATAACGCCTAACCGGCGGTGGCGGCCGGGGTGGAACTGGTTGGCGTCGACGAGGCCGAGGACCCAGACAAAGAAGACGAGACCGGCTGTGAAGGCGGCCGCGTGCAGCAGGAGTTTGCGGCGGTCCTGTCCCGCCAGCTGGGCGAATCCCATGATCTTGTAGCCAAGCACCGGGAAAACGCAGGGCATGAGGTTGAGAATGATGCCCCCCAGAAACATGAGACCCATGATCTTCCAGAAGCCTGGCGGGGTCGTCCGGCTCGCCGAACCACTGCGGAGGTCGTTGACCGTGAGGTCCGGGCGGTATTCCACGAAATCGATCCGTCCCGTACCCGTTTCCCATTCGTCCGGGCGGTCGGCCGCCGAGCCCGACGGCACCGGTTTTTCGGTCCCGGCATCCTGAGGATTGCTCTCGGCGGGAGTTGCCGGGGCATTGCCCGTGGACGAATCCGGGGGCATTTTGAAGGCGAGGGCGGGCAGGGAACCATCCGCCAGCCAGCCCTTGGAGGCATGCAGAAAGCCCTCGGCCGGCGGCTTCTTCGGATTGTACTTCGCCGAAAGCACCCATGCCGTCCCGTCGCGGCTCACCGTCTGCGGTTCATTGAGCAGGGCAGCCGTGCGGTCGAAGAAATACAGTTCGCCCGGATCCGCGTTCGCTCCCTCCTGCGGCACGAGCGTCAGTCTGATGACCGGATCGCTTCCAGTTTCGCCATCCGCATCGGTGGTTTTGGCCGTGGTGGTGACTGCGGTGACCTTCCACGCAGGGGATTCCTGTGGCTGGGCGGCGCGCACTGCGGCGACCGCTCCCGCCGTAGCTGCAATCGGCGGCGGGGATGCGGAGACTGGAAGATCGATGGTGAGGGA
>CAZSDE010000204.1:0-2057 GCA_964605435.1 uncultured Akkermansia sp. | reverse complement strand
ATCCACCGTCCTCGCAGACCTGCCATTCCACCTTGGCCGCCAGCTTGACAGTTTCTCCTACCTTGGCCGATTCCGGGGCCTTGATGTCGGTGACGAGATAGACCGTGCCGCTGTAGACGTGCTGATTCCCGACTTCCGTGGCGACCGCCTGCGGGATCGGCCAGAGGATCGGGGAAGCCGTGAAGCCCTCGGGCAGCGTCCATTTGATGGTCGTTGGCGTTCCGAGTCCCGGGTTGATCCAGTAGGTATGCCAATGGTCGGCGTGCTCGAGTTTGAGGGCGACAGACGTGGTGCCGCCTGGCGCGATGCCATCGCTGGCGGCAAGCAGTGAAACCTTGACCTCGGGCCCCTTGGCCGCGGCGGGCGTGCCTCCACCGAGCAAAGCCCCAGGCCCGAAGGGGTCGGGGTCCTGAGCCAGAAGCGGGAGGGCCGATGCGAAGAGCAGGGCGGTCGGGCAGAATCTCATGGGGGGAATGAGAGGGCCGGATCGTTCCGGTTGCATCCGCAAATCGCGGGATTTGCGGGAGGCTTCCGGGGGTCAATCCGGGAGCTTGGCGTGCGATCCGTCGCAGAAGGGTTCGTTGCAGGAATGCTTGCAGTTGCAGATCGCGACGGTTTTCTCCTCGGTGAGGGTGAACTTCTTCGGGCCGAGTCCGGTTCCCTTGTGGGCACCGTCGCAGAACGGCTGGGTCTTGGATCGCCCGCAGGAACACCACCAGTAATCCCCGGCGGCGAGTGTCATGAGCTGCGGTTTGCGGTCGAAAACGATTTTTGGTTCCATAGTGGCGGAATAACGCTCCGTCCCGTTCCTGCGGGGCCACGAATTCGCGGATTTCCGCGGACGGCAATCTGCGGATGACAACGGTGGAAAGCTGTGGCGAGGGGCGGGTTGTGAAAAAGCTGCTGTCTTTGTTCCATCTGTCGTTTCTGCCCGCGAGCGGTCCCCTCGCTCTGTTCGTCCTGCGCGTCTGGGTCGGTCTGAGCATGCTTCTCCTCCATGGGGTCGGTAAGGCGAAGAATCTCGGAGCCGATGTACGCGGCTTCCCGGACCCTCTGGGCATCGGCGCTCAGGCGAGCCATGCGCTCACGGTTTTCGGCGAAGCCGCCGCTTCCATCCTCCTCATCGTGGGTGCCCTAACGCGATTCGCCGCACTCACCGGCATCATCACCATGGGCGTCGCCTTCTTCATGGTCAAAAAAGCCATGCTGAGCGGACCGCAGAGCGGCGAACTGGCCTACCTCTACCTCGGCTGCTACGTCGTTCTCTTCATTGCCGGACCCGGACGGTTTTCGCTCGACCAGCGCGGAGGAACCCCATCATGATGCTCCCCATGTCAAAATTTCCTGTCCTTTCTGCTGTTCTCCTCATGATGCCTGCGGTGGCCGGTGCCGCCGAAGAACTCGCCCTGACGCGGGCGCAGGCCGACGAGAAAGTCGCGCAGTTCTGGGAGGAACGGAAGGCTGTCCCCGTGCGCGAACGGGCCGCCGAACTTGAGGCCAAGGCCATCGTGATCGGCGACAAAACCCTGAAATTCGAAGCGAAGGAATTCGGCAAGGCACCTGAAGGCGGGCGTTCGCTCTGGATTTCCATGCACGGCGGCGGCGGAGCGCCCCCGAGGGTCAATGACCAGCAATGGCAGAATCAGATCCGACTCTACGAACCTGCGGAGGGATGGTACGTGGCTCCGCGGGCCCCGACGGACACATGGAACCTCTGGCACGAGGGCCACATCAGCGGCATGTTCGACCGCCTGATTGACGATTTCGTGGCCCTGCGCGGCGTCAATCCCGCCAAAGTCTATCTCATGGGGTATTCGGCAGGCGGCGATGGCGTCTGGCAACTGGCTCCGCGCATGCCCGACCGCTGGGCAGCGGCCGCCATGATGGCTGGTCATCCCAACGATGCGACCCTCCTGCCGCTGAGGAATCTACCCATGGCCCTCTTCGTGGGAGGCGAGGACCGCGCCTTCAACCGCAATGCCGTGGTCGCCGAACGCGGAGCCGAACTCGGCCGCCTGCGCTCGGCGGATCCCGGCGGCTACGAAAACTTCGTGCGC
>CAZSDE010000203.1:6388-6712 GCA_964605435.1 uncultured Akkermansia sp. | reverse complement strand
CCTGGGGGCCGCGCCCCTGCAGGGGGGGGGGGCGGGGGGGGGGGGGCCGGGGGGGGGGGGGGCCGAGCCAGAGGTCCCAGTCGAGCGACGCCGGGACCTCGTGGGTGTCAGTGGGGCGGGGTTTGCCCTGGGATTGCCACCAGTTGCCGGGGCGGTCCGACCATACGTGGATTTCCTTCGGGGTGCCGATGGTTCCGGCGTCGATGTATTCCTTCCAGCGGCGGAGTCCATCGCCTGCGTGGCCATTGTTGCCCATCTGGGTGACCACCTTCATGCGGGCGGCGGTGAGGGTCATGAGGCGGGCTTCCTCAATGGTGTGGGCGA
>CAZSDE010000203.1:3583-6378 GCA_964605435.1 uncultured Akkermansia sp. | reverse complement strand
GCATGGCCGAGACGGCGATGGGGGCGTGGTGGTGGTCCGGGGTGGAGACGACCACGGCGTCGAAATCCTTCTGGGAATCGAGGAGGCGGCGCCAGTCGCGGTGCGTGCGGGCCTGCGGGTATTCCTTCGCTGGTCCGGCGAGGCGTCCTTCATCGACATCGCAGAGGGCAACGACGCGGACTTCCGGGAATTTCCCGATTTCGCCGAGATTGCCGCCGCCCTGACCGGAGACGCCGATGTGGGCAGTGGCCAGTTGTTCCGAGGGAGGCGTCTGACCGCTTCCGGCGATGAGGTGGCGTGGCAGGAAGAGCGGGGCTGAGCCCGAGGCGATGATGGACTGGAGGAGGTGGCGGCGGGTCTTCATGCCGCAGGATGCGGTTTCGCTGACCGCTTGTCCAGCCCGCGGGGTGGCGGGTTTACGGAGCCGGAGAATCGGCGGCCGGCATCGGAGTTGTGCCAGGATCCGCTTTGGGATGGGGATTTTCCTGCCGGTTGGGGCGGGGAGGCTGGGGACGCTGGTTGAAGAAATCGCTGCGGCGGCGTTTGCGGAACTCCTCCCATGGTTTGCGCTGGGCGTCCGTGAGTTGTTTTTCGATGGCGCGGTCCGATTCGATCATGCGCTGGCGGAGTTCGCGGCGCCAGCGTTCGCGCATGGACTGGACGTCTTCGTAGGTCCGGCTGAGGATGCTGGAGACAGCGGTGGACTGGGGTTCCGAGAGGCCGACCTGCTGGCGGACGGAGTCCGAGACCCGCTGGGGCGATTCGCGCGATTCCGGTGGTGGGGCCGGGGTGGTTTTGCGGGCACCGGCGAGGCGTCCGCGGAAGACCTGGGCCGAGACGAGCGAACCGGCGAGGGCACCCAGAGCGAAGATTGCGAGGGTGAGGACAGCGGTTTTCCAGTTCTGCATGGTGAGGCCCGGGAGTGGTGGGGTAATCAGAAGCCGACGTCCGGGTCGGCGATATCCGGGGTGAGGGCGTCTTCGGCTTCTTCATCTTCCTCGGCGGCTGCCTGGGAAGCGATCCATTCGTCGTCCATGATTTCGGCGAGGGCGGGAGCGCTCCAGAATCCGGTGGCGGCGGCGAGGGCGGCGGCGGCGGCGAGGGGGCGCCATGACGAGAGGCTGAAGAGGGCATCTCCCCATGACGGTGGGCGGCTGAGGCGCAGGAGGACGCGGGCTTCGAGGCCGCGGGTGGCGGTGGCGGCCCATGTGGCTGGGCGTTCGTCGCGGGCGGCCTTGCGGAGGAGGTCGTCGAGGTGGTGATCAGCGTTGGGATTCATGGCGCTGGAGGAATTCGCGGAGTTTCTGGCGGGCGCGCAGGGCGCGGACTTTGACATTGGAGGTGGACCAGCCGGTGGCGTCGGAGATTTCTGCGACCGAGCGTTCTTCGAGGTGGAGCATGGTGATGACGAGGCGGTCTTCCGGGCGGAGGGAAGCGAGGGCGGGGCCGAGGCGGTCGGCGGCTTCGCGGGAGGCGGCGGCGGCGTCCGGGGAGGGATCGGGGATGCGTTCGAGGGAAACCGGTTCGCTGCTGGGGGCGAAGATGGCGTTGCGGCGGCGGCGTTTCTTGAGGTGGGTGAGGCAGGTATTGACGGCGACGCGGGAGACCCAGTGGGGGAAGGGGGCGTCGAAGCGGTAGGATTGGAGGCCGCGCCAGAGGTGCACGAAGATTTCCTGGCAGAGGTCATCGAGTTCCGGGGCGCTCTGGACGTAGCGGGAGGCCATGGCGGCGATGCGGCCTTTGCAGGCGCGCATGATGGCATGGAACGAAGGTTCGTCGCCCTGCTGGGCTGCGCGGATGAGGTCTGCAGGCAGCGAAGCCTCATCGAGTTGCTCCGAATGGAAGCGGACGGGAGGCGTGCTGGGGAGGGGAAAGGGAATGACGGCAGGCAGAGCAGTCATGATCATCATGAGCCTTCCGGAGGGCGGTCAGTTACAGGGAACTTGCGGAGGTGGGAGGGTCTTTCCGGGGAATGAAAATGGTTGTCTGGGTGGGTGGGAATGCAAATCAGGGTTGACGGTATCCCGCAATTGAGGATTGAACTTTGATGCCTGAGAAGACTACGGATTCCCCCCGGGAGCGCTTCCGTCCCTGCGTTGCCTGTTTGCTGGTGAACGACGAGGGGCGGCTGCTGATCTGTGAGCGGGATGATTTTGCGGACAGCTGGCAGTTTCCCCAGGGTGGCCGGGATCATGGGGAGACGCCGCGGGAGGCCCTGCAGCGGGAGTTGTGGGAAGAGATTTCGCTGCTGCCGGGGGCATATGACATTGTGGAGGAGCGGGGGCCGTATCGGTATCGGTTTCCGGTGCGGCACCGGCGGAGGCGGAAGTATGTGGGGCAGCAGCAGACGTACTTTCTGTGCCGGTTTCATGGTCCTGACAGTCTGATCAGCATTGACACGAAGCAGCCGGAATTCCGGAGTTGGAAGTGGATTGAGCCGGCGGCATTTGACTTGCGGTGGCTGCCGGAGTTCAAGCGTGGGGTGTACCGGGATGTGATGAAGGATTTCTTCGGGGTGGTGGCGATTGGAGATGATCCTCCGCCGCGTCCGGAGAGTGATCCGAAGCCGAGGCTGGTGCGGCGCTGAGGTGCGGCCTTTGGGGGATCCGGGGTTTCAGCGGCGGATTGCGGGGCGGGAGGGAAGCTGGAGGGCGATGGCTTTGAGGTAGGAGGCTTCCGGGAAGCGGGCTGGGTGGTCCGGGGCGTGTCCTGCGGTCCAGAGTTCGCGGGCGTGGGGGAGGGCGGAGCGGACGGCGTCGGCGAATTCGGCTGGGCTGACGTGGGCGGAGCAGGAA
>CAZSDE010000203.1:0-3573 GCA_964605435.1 uncultured Akkermansia sp. | reverse complement strand
GATGCCGTGGGGTTTGAGGTGCTGGGCGGCGGAGGCGGCGAGTTGGTGGTAGGCCTTGATGGCGCTGGGGCGGTCGCTTTCGCGGCGGGCCAGCGATGGGGGGTCGACGACGGCGATATCGAAGCGCTGTGTGGGTCGGGCGGCGAGCCATGCGAAGGCATCGGCGCGGATGGCATGGCGCTTGCAGGCGGCGACCGTGGGGAGATGGAGATTGGCGGCGAAATTGCGGCTGCCGGCGTCGAGTGCGTGCTGACTGATGTCGACATCTGTGACGGAGCGGGCCCCGGCGCGGGCGGCGTGGAGCGAGAATGCGCTGGAGAAGCTGAAGGCATTGAGGACATCGGCACCGGTAGCCATGGAGGCGAGGCGGCGGCGGTTGTCGCGCTGGTCGAGGTAGAAACCGGTTTTCTGGCCGTGGCGGACATCGGCGAGGAACTGGAGACCGTCTTCGAGGAAGGGAACCGAGTCCGGGGATGAGCCTGAGAGGAAGCCCTCCGTGAGGCCGGCTGAGGCGAAGGCCGGGGCGGCATTGCGGCTCAGGCGGAGGAGGAGAGCGGTCGGCTGGATGATGGACGTGATGGCCGTGGTGAGGGTGGGCAGGTGCGGGATCCAGACTGGAGAATAGAGTTTGCAGACGCAGGTGTTGGCGTAGCGGTCGAGCACGAGGGCAGGGAAGCCGTCATTTTCTCCGTGGATGAGGCGGACTCCGGTGGTGTCCGGCGTGAAGATCCCGGCGCGGGCGGCGGTGGCGGTGCGCACGCGGTCCAGCCAGAAGGCGGGGTCGATGGGGATGGGCGTGCCGCGGTGGACGATGCGGAGGCGGATGGGGGAATCGGGATCGAGGAAAGCCGAGGCGAGGAAGCGGTCGCTGCTGCGGTCGTAGATGACGGCGAGTTCGCCGGCGGTGCCTGGGCGGTTCTGGGATTGGATGCTTTCGCTGAAGACCCAGGGGTGGCCGGATTTGACTGCGCGTTCCCCGGCGGGGGACAGGCGGATTTTCAGACGGGGAGTGGGCACGGGTCAGTTTTCGAGCTGGAACGCGGGTTCCGGTGAGGATTCCGCGGTCTGGCTGAGGAAGTCGTGGAATTCCTTTTCCGAGAGGGTGCGGACGCCGAGTTGGCGGGCCTTGTCCAGTTTGCTGCCGGCTTCTTCGCCTGCGAGGAGGAATGAAGTCTTTGCGCTGACGCTGCCAGAGGTTTTGCCGCCATGGCTGCGGATGAGGTCCTCGAAGAACTGGCGGGGCTGGCTGAGGGTGCCCGTGATGACCCATGTGGTGCCGGCGAGCGGGGAAGCGGGCGATCCTGCCGTGCTGGTGGCTTCCGTGAAGTTGTCGTTTGGCGGGTTGAGGCCGAGGCTGGCGAGGTCGGCAAGGAAGGTGGTGCCGGCGTGGCTCTGGAAGAAGTCGATGACGCTGCGGGCGGCGACCTGGCCGATTTCCTGAGCGATGCGGAGCGGGCCGAGGGTGGGGTGGTCCTCCTTGCGTTTGCCTTTGGGGAGGGCGGCGAGGTCGCGGAGGATGGGGGAATCGGCGAGCGCTGTGAAATCCCTGTGGAGGCGGGCCAGTTCGCGGGCGGCTGATTCACCGATTTCCGGGATGCCGATGGCGAAGATCCAGCGGGAGAGAGGGAGCGAGCGGGCGCGGTCGAGGGAAGCGATTAGTTTTGCGGCATTTTTCGGGCCGAAGGTGCGGGGTTCGTCGTCCGTGCCGAGGTTGAGGGAAGCGAGGGAGGCTTCCGGGATGCGGAAGGCGTCGAGCGGGGTGCGGACGAGGCCGCGTTCCACGAGTTTGTCGGCTACGATGTCGCCGAGGCCTTCGAGGTCGAGCATTTTGCGGCTGGCGAAGTGGCGGAGCCGGGTGGCAGCCTGGGCTGGGCATTCGAGCGACTGGCAGCGCCATGCCACGAAGCCCTCGGTTTTGGCGATGGGGCCGCCGCAGGACGGGCATTGGCCGTGGATGTGCTGGAAGAGGTCGAATGGCTGGGAATTCTGCGGTCGGCGGTCGGGGACGACCTCGATGACGGCGGGGATGATTTCGCCTGCTTTTTCGATGATGACGGTATCGCCTTCGCGGATGTCCTTGCGGAGGATTTCCTCCTCGTTGTGGAGGGTGGCGCGGGAGACGGTTGATCCCGAGACGAGGACGGGGTCGAGTTCAGCGACTGGGGTGAGGACGCCGGTGCGGCCGACCTGGACTGTGATGCGGCGGAGGACGGTGGTGACGCGTTCCGGTTCGTATTTGTAGGCCATGGCCCAGCGCGGAGCCTTGGCGGTGGCTCCCAGTTGCTGCTGGAGGTCCGTGCGGTCGACCTTCACGACGGCACCGTCGGTTTCGTAGGGCAGGAGGCGGCGGGCCTCATTGATGGCGCGGATGGCGGTGAGAATGCCATGGGCGTCGTCGGCGGTCCAGATGCGTTCGGCGCGGGGGAGGCCAAGCGATTGGAGGAGCTGGTGGAAATCCGAGAACGAGGCGATGGCGAGGCCGCTGGTTTCGCCGAGGCCATGGAAGATGATGTCGAGCGGGCGGCGGGCGACCATGCGGGAATCGAGCAGTTTCAGGGTGCCGGCGGTGGCGTTGCGCGGGTTGGCGAAGCGGGCTTCGCCGGCTGCTTCGCGTTCCTCGTTGAGTTTCCGGAAGGCGGCATTCGGCATGAAGATTTCGCCCCGCAGTTCGAGGAGGGGGGGAGCTTCCGGCGGGAGGGTGAGCGGGAGCCGGCGGATGGTGCGGGCGTTGGCTGTGATGTCGTCGCCCGTGATGCCGTCGCCGCGGGTGGCGGCGAGGACGAGCGCATGGTTTTCGTAGCGGACCGAGACTGCGACACCGTCGACTTTCGGTTCGATGACCGTGTGGATGCGTTCGAGTCCCGTGAGGCGGACCATGCGCTGGTAGAACTCGAGGGCTTCCGTTTCCGAGTAGGTATTCTCGAGGCTCATCATGCGGACCGCGTGCTGGACCTGGCGGAATCCATCTGCGGGGGAGCCACCGACGCGGCGGGTCGGGGAATTATCCGAAGCGAGGTTTGGCCATGCCGATTCGAGGTCGCTCAGTTCGCGGTAGAGCGCATCGTAATCCCGGTCTGAGATGACGGGGCTGGCCTCGAGGTAGTAGAGGCGGTTGTGGTGTTCGATGGCGGCGGACAGTTCCGCGATGCGCTGGCGGGCCGTGTCGGCGTTCATGGTGGCGGGGAGGGGCGGGGTCAGTGGCGTCCGGGGAGATTTTCGACGCGGAGGAGGACGGGAGGCTGGCGGATGCAGTCGAGGGCCGTGATGGCATCGCGGGCGGCGAGGATGCTGCCGTAGCGGGCCTTGTGGAGCATGATCATGAGGTCGGCACCGCGGGCTCCTTCGTTCACTTCCGGCTGCTGGATCGAGAGGATGCCGATGTTATGGGCGGCGAGGATGCCGGCGATGGAGGCGATGACGCCGGGTCGGTCATCGACGTGGAGCCGGAGGTAGTATCCTGATTCCGTTTCCGTGACGGGAAGGGAAGAGCCGTACTGGCCGTGGGGGACGAAGCCATTGTTGGTGCCGGCTTCATTGATGAGGCTGTCGGCGGCGTCGACGAGGTCGCTGATG
>CAZSDE010000202.1:0-6718 GCA_964605435.1 uncultured Akkermansia sp. | reverse complement strand
CAGACCTTTTCTCCCTAGCCCTTCCCCCGCCCTTCCGACGACAAATGGCCAGACCTCTTGTGAGAGGCTTTGACCAACGATTGAAACGATGGATCCTGGCAAATGGCCAGACCTCTCGCGAGATGACTGAACCCGCGACGAAAATGATCGCGACAGAAGGACAGACCTTTTCTCCCTAGCCCTTCCCCCGCCCTTCCGACGACAAATGGCCAGACCATTTGTGCGAGACCTCTTGTGAGAGGCTTTGACCAACGATTGAAACGACGGACCTCGACAAATGGACAGACCTCTTGTGAGATGACCGAACCCGTGACGAAAACGACGAATCCCGACAGAAGGACAGACTTTTGGTCATGCGAGGCGACCCTGACGTTCCGGGAATGCAATAAATGGACAGACCTCTTGAGCGTGACGTTCCGGATTCAGACAAATGGCCAGACCTTTTGCGAGACCTCTGGTGGGAGGACCGAACCAACGATTGCAACGACGGATCTCGACAGAAGGACCGGATCCCGACAGAAGGACAGACCACTTCGCTTCTCATGCGGATGGTTGCTCCCTGGTTTCGCTCGTGAATGAGTTTCGTGAGTTGGGTTTTCGTGACCACAACCCGAGGCAACACGCGCCACCCCGACTGGTGTCAAACCGTGTGCTGCAGAGCACCCCGTCCGCCCCGGAGAACTTCCCGATCAGGGGTCAGTTCTATTTGTCGTCGGGGGTCAGTTTTAATTGTCGCCGGACACCGCGCCGTGTCCGGGCGTGCCGGAGTCGGCTCCGCACGAGTGAAGGGCGCCCGGCCGCTTGCCTGCAACGCGTCACTTTCCCCGCCGCGTTCTCACGCCCAATGCCATCCGGAAACACTCCGCACGAATCCTCCTGCAGTTCTTTTCCTCACATCTCCTTCTTCATTCTGCTCTATTCCGACGCCACCAGCGGCACTTCACAGAATGTGAGCGCCGCAATCCCGTTCTTCCCCCTCAGCAACCGCATCTGATCCCACGACGATTCCTTCAAGTACGTGATCGTCTTCGCCGCCGTCCCAGCCTTCCACTTCCGTTTGACCGCCTTCCCCTCCACGCGCCCCCCCGCCACCCAGCCCTTCTCCCCATCAAGATAGATTTCGCCGGCCAGCTCATTGCGCCACTCCACTGGTTGATCAAACTCCAGCATGACCTCATCCTTTGCCGCGCCAGCCACCCCCGCCCTCATCAGGTCCGGGGCCGTCACTGGACCCGCTGGCACCTTCCCGTACAAATCCCGTTCCAGCAGCGGCAGCACCAGATTGGCAATCTCCGCCCACCCGATCAGTGGAAAGTGGCACGGCCCGGGCGGCACGATTCCGAGTGTCGACATGACATCCAGCCGTGAGTAAAGCCGCGTCATCGTCCGCTGGCGTTCCCGCAAGCGGTCGCCGGACCCCATCCTCCCGCCCATGCTGCACGAATCCGGCCAGATCTGAAAGGTGTAGTAATGGCTCACATTCGGGAAATCGGTTTTCCACCCCGCACTCATCTCCATGAAAAGCTTCTGGTATGTCTCCCATCCGTATCCGCCAGTCGGACCGTCAGATCCCTGATCGCTCTCGCCCTGGTGCCATAGGATGGCACGGATCCCGTGCGTCAGCTTCGCCTGCCTGACCCTCCAGAGCATCCGCCCGTAAATTGTCTCACGGTTCGTCGGGTCATCCATCCGCCGCTGGTGCTGATCGATCCGTGTTCCGCCAACCGCAGCATTGATGATGCAGACCGGCACCTGCTGACTCGCGACCAGTTGCTTCGCCAACTCCATGCCCCACCAGCCCAGTTCCGCTTCTTCTCCCTTCTCTGCCTTCCACACCGGCAGGCACCACAGATTCCCTCCATCGTGCTCCGGGTTCCCGTTAGGCCGACCATAACTCCGAATCCACGGACTCGTTTCCGGCGGCGACTTTTCCCCGGTATCCGTCGCGAGGGCATTCGACTGTCCGTCGATGATGAACGCATCACCGCACACGAGATCGTCCACTTCATCCATGATCGTCTCCTTCCCATCGTTCACTCTCCCGAACGCCACGGCATACCGCACCAGCCCAGGCTTCAGCTTGACCGCAAACCCATAGCGGCCTGCCCCATCTGGAGCCGCGGTCTCCTTCCGGTATTCCTTGCCATCCGCGGTGACCCGCAGAAAAACCGCATCAGCCGGCTGATCCACCATTCCGCGGTAATGCAGGATGCCCTCGCCTGTTCCCTCCCTCGCGTAGAACTGCCCCTTTCGCGGCTTCTCATCCGCATCCGGTTCCCGCACCACCCATGGATCAACCGCCGGTTCTGTCACTGCAATCGTTCCGCTCGCCGTCACCGGTTTTCCCCCGTTGCTGATGATGGCCTTCACCGTCAGCACGCCGCTGTTCTGCGACCGCTTCAGCAGCAGCTTCCCCTGCCGCTCCTCCTTGATTACTGCAAAAGGCGTCACTTCCCACGTTACCGCGACTTCCCCGGCTCCCGCCTTCATCATCTCTTCCTGGTTCGCCAGAACCGGTTCGATCAATACCTCCGTTCGTCCGTCCCATGTCTCCGGAACCACCAATCCGCGCGGTGCCAGGACCGGTTCCGGGACCGCCTCCCTAATGGTCAGCGGAGCCTTCAGCACCTTGACCCCGTCCGCCATCACGACCCTGCAAACCACGGTCGCTGCTTCATCCGCCGACACCCGCCCCGCCTCAAATTGGTAACGGAACCGGTCCACTGCCATGCGCGTCTCGACTCCGCCCCGTTCGACCGACCAGTAGATTTTCCGCGCGCCGCCCGCGTCCAGCCGAAACTCCACCGCGCTCCCTTCCGCCACGGTTGCCTGATCCGGAATCAGCACCTGACTGCGCCCCTGTGAAACCAGCGGTCCCACCAGCGTCTGCAGTGGCTTCTGATTCTCGTACTGCAGCCGGATCCAATCCGGAGTCCGGGCCACGCGTGAAATCCTGACTTCGTCAACGTCTCCCTCGAACCCGTAGTTACCGTACCAGCCCCCCAGCCAGAACTTCGACGTCTTCGGCAGGTCCAGCACCGGATCCGACACCCCATCGAGCACACCGTTGATGTAAACCCTCGAATCCTTCTCCGCATAGGTATGCACGACATGATACCACTGACCCGTCGCCAGCGGTGTCTTTGCCTCCACATCGGCAAAATAGCACTGTATCGCCATCCGCGGCGGACTCAGAAAATTGAACATCACCTTGCATGGCCGTTTCTCCTCACCCCACGCCAGCACCGTCCCGTTCGCCCGCTCCGCCCGGAACCACGCCTCTGTCGTCATCGGTCCCATCCCCGACGGGAAACCTGTGATCCCGTCACCCCCGAAAATCCCCTTCCGCTCCGCAAAATGCCGAGCCTCGCCCACGACCCCGCCCACCGGCGTCGTCCCTTCGTCCTTCGGCGTCGTCCCGCCCGCCGCATCCGCTCCGGGATCCCGCAGATGCAGTACACTCGCGTATCCATTCGTCTCATTGAAGACCGCCCGCCCGTCCGCGGTATTTGCTGCATCTTCCTTTCCCCAGTACATCCGCAGCTCCTTCACCGCATTCCCCCGGATCAGCGGAACCCTCACCCACACTTCCGCCAGCCCGGCCTTGGCATCCCACCGCTCGATTTCATGGGCCAGCACCACCCCGCCATCCGCAAACCTCACATCCCTTCCATCGGCACGCGCCGTCCCGAAATCAAACCAGTCCCGATCCAGTCTCACCAGCACCGGAAAGTCCCGCACTTCAGCCGACTCCGGCAGGTTCGCTCCCTCGGGTGTTGTCAGTACATGAAACACGCCAGACTTCGGCCATCCTTCAAACTGCGCGATGCCCGCGGGTGCCAGCGCCACCAGTACCGTCATTGCTGGAATCAAACTGTTTCTCATGGTCTTGTTCTGTCAGGATTTCAATTCATCTGCTCCATTCCTTCCTCGACTCACTTCACCAGTCGTCACTCCGGAACGGCGACGCGGGAAGCCCTGCCCGGTTATACAGATTGGCCCCCCCGGGATTCATCCGGTAGGCGTACCGCACCGCGACCGGTTCCTTCACCTCGCCAGCACTCACGACCACCGTGTCTCCGTCGATCACCGCGTCAGCCCACACCCACTTGCGGTCAGCACCCGCCACTGCAAACCCATTCAGCTTCGCGCCCGCATCCTCTGCCGCCACCGCCAGCCCCTCTTTCCTGCCCGCCATCAGTCCACCGCCCGTGTGTTCGAATTTCACCCGGACTTTCCCTCCTGCGGACTCGATTCCCTTGAGCAGCGGGCCAGATACCACCGTATCCTTCAGCCCGTAGTCCCGGCCCAGCGCCCACTGTGCCAGCCGCAGCCCCACATCGAATTTGTTCCGCGGATGGATGTCATCGCGCTCCGGCAGCGGCACCGTATCTGTGATCACCGCCATGCCCGTGTTGGGAATCTGCAGAGCCTTCCGCTGTGCCTCCCGGAGCTGCGCCCATCCGTTCCCGCCCGCGGCATCGTCGGTGACGGCCTGAAAGCTCGCCAGCTGCACAAAATAGAACGGAAAATCACCCTGACCCCACTGCTTCCGCCAACCGCCGATCAATGCCTCCATCTTCTGATAGTAGCTCTCGCCCTCTGCACCGTTCGATTCCCCCTGGTACCACAGCGCTCCCTTGATCGGCAGGTTCACAATCGGATGAATCATGGCATTGTACATGCCGCTCCACCCCGCATCCGGTGGCCCGGGCAAGGACGGTGGCATACTCACGGGCGCTCCCCTGTCCAGATCCCGCCTAGTCTGTGCCACCCATGCCTCCACGGATTCCAGTGCCTTCGGCAACTGCTCCCGGTACCTCCGGATCGCTTCCAGCTTCGCCTCATACTGTGGTTTCAACGCTGTCACCCCGGCCAGGCCTGCCGTCGCTATCCAAGGCTCAATGGGCGTCCCACCCCAGTTCGCATCCACAATGCCCACGGGCACTCCCGTCCGCTTCACAATTTCCCGCGCAAAGTAAAAGCCCACCGCCGTAAACCCCGGTGCCGTCTCCGGAGTGCACACCTGCCACTGCGTTGCTGCCGGCGCGTTCTCCTCCTCCACTCCCGAGACCACGTGGTTGAACTTGATCCGCCGGATGGTCGGCAGATGCGCGCCCTTGGCATCCTCCTCCGCGCCCACGCAGCCATTGAGCGTCATCTCCATGTTCGACTGTCCCGAGCACACCCAGATGTCCCCCACAATGAGGTTCCGCAGCGTCACTGTATTCCCTGCCGTCACCGTCAATTCCAGATTCTCCCCAGCCTTCATTGCGGGCAGTTCCACCATCCACTGCCCTTTGCCGTCGGCTTTCCCGCTGGCCACTGCTCCTGCCAGCTTAACCTCCACCGCCTCGCCGGCCTCCGCCCACCCCCAAACCCGCACCGGCCGATCCCGCTGCAGCATCATGTGGTCCGTAAACACCATCGGCATTCGCACCCCGGCTGCCAGCGGCGCCACCGTCACCGCAAGGGTACTCATCAGAATGATGCGGGCCGCGCCGCGCGCAGCGGCTGTCGTTGCTGTTTTCATGTCAGGGAAATGTCAGGTTTCTGTTTGGCCGCTCCGCGCTCCCGGGCTTTTGGCAAGCTAGTCATAATGATCCGCTTCTGCGGGCGCAAGCACCAGCGGCCACGGATCCGCGGCTGCCCTCCCCGCCTGTACGTGCGGCCGCGGCGCTGAATGGTAAGGCTCCGGTGCCATCGGCAACTGAGCCCGGGGAACCGTCTTCTCTATCCGCAGATCATGGCCACGGTCGACGCTCCGAACGGCAGCGTCTGGAATATCAAGTGCCGACAAATGCCCATGCCGACAAATGACCAGACCTCTTGTGAGCGGACCGAACCCACGACAAAACCGACGGCCCCCCGCAAAAGACCAGACCTTTTGTCTGAGCTCATGCCGTGGCGTCGTGAGGAAATCCCCTGCGTGCGACAGTCGGACAGACCTCTTGCATGAGCGTCAAATCCGCGACCAAAACGATGGACCCCGACAGCCGGACGGACCGACAAGAGAACAGACCACCGGCAAAGAGACAGACCATTTCACCCCAAAGCCTATGAATTGCGCGAGTTGAAGCCGTCGATTACCCCCAAACCCCGACGTCACCGTGACTGTGGTAGTGGTCAGCACCTCGAAGGTCAGGTAGTCCATCGTATTAGTCCGTGATCTTGTATCGACAGACCGCCGCCTTTCGGTCCGGGGACTCTCCTTCCTAGCCAGTGACCCCTTGCCGTGCTATGGTCTGAGCTTAGGCACGCTCCGCGAGACCGTCCCACGAGGCGGCCGGCTCGCTTCCTCATTCCGAGCCCTGCGAAAACCATGAAGCAAACACTCACCGCCCATCAGGTTCTTGCGGTCGCTTTACTGGGCGGTCTCTGCAGTTGCGCCACTCCCTCGCAAGTGGCACCCGTCACCCGTGCCAAGCCATCGGTTGGTTCTCAGGTCGGACGAGGTGCGGTCAACGGGTTTCGGTATGTATTCGGAGTTCCGCTTTCTCTCGGGGTGACTGTTCTCGGTCCGTTAGCGGGAGTGTCGCCATCGGCGGGAATTCAGATGCTGCAGGATCTCCACGATTATAAGTTGCCCGACTGAGCCCCGCGAGAATGGCGTCATCCTCGCCAGACGGGCGGAATTCCCCCTCTCGGCCAAGGTAGGCCACGCTGATCACTGGAACGGCCTCAGCAGCCGCAACTGTTCCCCTGTCCGCTCTTCGCA